>CAMXAZ010000011.1 GCA_947179295.1 uncultured Muribaculaceae bacterium | reverse complement strand
CTGCCCAAATCGGTCAACTCGTATTCTGTGCGAGGAGGCACCTCGGCATATAGAAAGCGCTTTACCAATCCGACTGATTCAAGTGTTTTCAGATGTCCTGACAATACCTTCGGAGATATATCGGGGATTGCCCTTGACAATTCGTTGAAACGCATTACGCCGAACTCGTCAAGTATGACAAGCAGGAGCATCGACCACTTGTTGGCGAAGTGTGCTATCACGTTCCTCATGGGGCATGTGGCGACACATGAATATTTTTCTGAAATTTTTTCGGTCTTCATCTGTCTGATACTGACTAAAAGTGAGTTTGAAGTAAGTGGCTACTTTGGAAGTAACCTCTTGCATGGCAATATTTTGATATATAACTTTGCGCTATCCAAAGGGTAGCAGTTATCCTTTGCAAAGTTAACACAAACATAATAAACCCACAAATTATGACTGAAATCAGTATCAGCATTCCAGCATCGGCTCAACCTTCAGGCAAGGCAGTGTTCGTGATGCTTGGAACAGGCTTCGATGAAATCGAGGCTCTGGCACCCGTCGATGTCATGCGACGTGCCGGGATGGAAGTATTCACCGTCTCCATGACAGATAACCGCCTTGTAAAAGGTGCCACAGGTAACCTTGTCGTTGCAGACATGAGTATTTCCGACTTGTCACCCGAATATATCGATTGGCTCGTATTCCCCGGTGCTGACAAATCTGAGGCTGCGGTAAACCTTGACGAGAGTCTAAAAGAAATAGTGAAATCCCACTGGGAAAAAGGAGGCAACATCGCCGCTATCTGCGCCGCTCCGGCTCTTGTTCTTGGCCCGCTCGGTATCATCTACGGAGTAAAAGCCACCGGTTATCCTTTTCTCAAAGAAGACTTTGAAAATAATGGCGGCATATACTCCGAAGAGCCAGTGGTGATCGGAGACCGCCTGATAACATCAAAGGGCCCCGGCACAACGCTCGAATTCGCACTTGCCATTGTCCGCAAGGCAAAGGGGGCCGATACGGAGAAGGCACTCCGTGAAGGCATGGTGATAGCCTTGACACGTTGCCACTGAAAAGAAATTTTTTGGCAAAATGAAGGCGGTGGTGCGTGATGCTTCACCGCTTTCATCACTGATATGCCATTTGCCCGGTCAAGCCTTGCCGAGCAAATAATTTGAAAACATACGGCTACATAATCGCACTGAGATTCCATATAAAATCGTTAAATTTGCCGTATGGAATATTCTTTAAACATTATTTCAATCAGGACGCAACCTGAATATCTTGAACGGGCCATCCGCTATTTTCAAGACAAATGGGCTACACCCGATTCAATGGAAGTTTACAATGATTGTTTGCGCAATTGTATTGTTGCCGACAATCCATTGCCTCAATGGTACCTTTTGCTTAATGGCGGGGAAATAATAGGTTGTGCAGGTTTAATCACTAACGATTTCAATTCACGAATGGATTTATACCCTTGGCTCGCGGCTCTCTATGTGGAGGAATCTCACAGAGGAAATAACTTCGGGAAGCTTCTGCTTGAAAAAGCCAAAGAAGACTCGGAGCGAATGGGATTCAATACGCTGAACCTATGCACCGACCACATCGGTTATTACGAAAAGTTTGGCTTTTCCTACATCGGTGATTGCCATCATCCCTGGGGTGAATGCACAAGAATCTATCAGATAAAACTTTGATTGAAAATCTCCAGGCTCATGCAAATAAAGAGTTTAGAACATACTGATTTTGATACGCTATTTCGGGGATTCGAGAATGCTTTCTCGGATTATGAGATCAGTTTTAACAAGGAAGAAGTGCGGTCAATGCTGATAAGACGTGGATATGAACCCCGGCTCTCTTTCGCAGCATTTACAGATGATGAAATTGTGGCGTTCACATTAAACGGAATCGGTAAGCATAACGGGATTTCAACCGCCTACGATATCGGGACCGGTACTGTTAAAAATTTTCGAGGTCAAGGCATTGCCGGAAAAATCTTCCTTCATTCACTGCCATTTCTGAAAGAGGCCGGCATAAGGCAATATCTGCTTGAAGTGCTGCAAAACAACCATAAAGCGATTAATGTATATCGCAAAATGGGATTTGAAACGGTTCGAGAGTTTGACTGTTTCAGGCAGAAAATTGCCGAAATCAGGATTCCTGATGCAATCATGCCGTCTACAGCGTTCCGGATTGAAACGATTGATGTAGATGCTGTGAGAGAAGCAGAGCCATTCAGCGATTTTACACCCTCATGGCAAAATAGCATCGAGTCAATCGAAAGAGCCAAGTCTGGACTGACGTTTATCGGAGCTATCCATTCCGACAGACTTGTCGGATACAGCGTGATCGACCGTACCACCGGCGATCTGACACGGATAGTAGTTGACCGTAAATTTCGCCGCAAAGGCATAGCCTCCCTGTTGTTGCGAAAAGCAGTATCGATGATGGAAACAGACTTTATAAAAGTTCTGAATATTCCTGCCGATGGCATCTCGCTTCATCGTTTTTTGAACGATAGAAATATACCGATGATGAACCGGCAATTTGAAATGATTTTACCATTCTGACCACTCCACGAGCATAACAAGAGCAAATGAATTTCAGAATCCACTCACGCATTTGGCAAAATAAATAAATTATCGTAATTTTGTGTAAACGACGTAATTATACGGCAGACTATTATTGGTTATGGAGAAATTCGGAGGAACAAGATATAACTCGATGTGGGATGGGTCGACGTGGCTCATCATTGGATTTGCGGTGGCGTGTTGTCTGATACCTTGTTTCATCGACCATAGCTTATTGCTTATCACTATCACAGTCGGTCTGGCGATATTAGCATTCATATTACTTGGACTTATCGGCACCTATTACCGGATTGACGGCAACAAACTGGTGGTGTACTCGCTCTTTATCCCTACCGCCTACCCTATTGACAAGATTAAGGAAATTAAACCGACAAAGAGTGTGCTCTCGGCTCCGGCCACATCGTTGTCTCACCGTCTGGCAATCACGTTTACCGACCGCAAGATTCTCAAAAGCTATATTCCGCTCATCATCTCTCCGGTCCGTCAGGAGGAATTTATCCGGCAGTTACTTGACATAAACCCACAGATCTGGCATTAAGCGCAATGATTTGATCGTAGCCGATTTTATGTCTAATACTCCATCTATAATATGCAAATAGGATTTGTAAACTTCAACACAGAAGAAAAGAAGCGTGTAGCCAAGATGATGCAGTTGCTGCAGGAATCAGAAGCTATCGAGGAGTTAGGTATTGGCAGAGTACGTGATCACTTCTCCAACACCTTATTTCCCGGCACCTCTACCCTTCAGCATCATGCCAAGTATTTTGTCGTGTTGCCTTCATTATATTACCATACCGCATTCAAAAGCCGTAAGTTTCAAAACCTTGCCGAGGTCCGCACTTTCATCAAAGAAGCTGAAATACAGATAACGAGGCAATTGGCAAAATGGTACAATGGTCAAGTCAACACATTAGAAAAAGGTATAACTGGAATAAATACCTTAAAAGAAGCTTTGAATGACCACACCAAATATGTCAAGTATGATCCCGCCTACATCTACGGCAGCGGATTAGCCCGATATGGCATTATTCCTGATACCGGAGTAGAACGATTGATTCTTGAACTTAATAAAAAGCACTTTGAAAATCCTCATAGCAATCGCATTCTGAAGAGCGATGACCCGACAGATGATGCCGGAGACTTGCCCGGCGAAAAACAGTTAATCATGACCTGTGGCGAGACTTATGATTTCTTTAACGGGAAGACAATGGAGCTTTCGTTGTCAGAGAAGGAAGCTTCCTTTCTCAAAGATAGAATACATGCAAGTTGCCAAGGCTCTATGCTCGCCTATCTCATTGACAGCGAATTCGAGATTCCTGATGACATCAATTATTTCGATATAGAGGGAATATTGGCCGGCCTGGCTCCGGAAGTGCTTGACATTTACAAAAAATCTGTGCTCTTCTCCAAACTCATCCATCTTGCAGACTGGAGATTCAACTATAGCTACTATCATAGTTTTGACAAGTCAGATGATGCACAATATTGCAATAAGAAATATCTCGAATTATTAGAGAAATATAAAGAAGATATATCTAATCGGAAAGCGTACGAAGCCCTGTTTGACTATATCCGTTCCATTGACGTAATGTTCACTAAATTCTGTGAGCAATGTTACGAAGCAATTAGGGCAGGCGATCTTGCGCAAGTTGACCGGCTTGTCAAGACCCGTGAACAGTCCGTCAAGAGAGAACGCAGTAAAATTGGCAATAACGCCTATAGGGATCAACGGCGCGGAAATCCAAGCCCTAACACATTCCGCTGGGAAACAGTGCGGACAATGGTAAACGAAATCAGAAACCCCAAGCAAGACTATGGCAGATAAATTACTGAAAGAACATCTGTATGGCGATCTTCTCTCACCTACACCTGGTTATTCTACCGACTTTGCACTTGGAATGACCTATTGCTTGAGTTTTGAGGCCATGCTTACCGCCCATCTGGCATTTGGCATGTTGGGTGAAATGGACAATAATGTCATCGAGTCTCACCACCTGCTGTTAGATGCCATCGCAAAGAGCAGCGAGAAGGTTGTCGTCTTCTGCAACAAAGGAGGAATAGCCGTCCCACCGACTATACGCAAGGTGTATTCGTTGATGGAACGTAATATCTTTGAAGTTTTTGACCGGCAGAACCACAAAGCCAACTTTCATCCTAAGCTTTGGTTAATCCGGGAAATCAGCAACGACGACAGGGAAGACGCACTCCTTAAACTGATAGTAACCAGCCGCAATCTGTCATTTACAGATACAATTGACTGTATAGCCTGCCTTACGGGTAAGGTCGGACCGACATCTGTCAATAACAAAAAGCATAAGCCGCTGATTGATTTCATCAAATCTGTTGTCAAAGAATCAAATATCGGTAACGATCAGAAAAAGTCTGTTTTAAAACTGGCTGCCGATCTGGCTCGTGTCGAAAAATTCAATGTCGAATCCCCGTTTGAAGATTACGACTTCTATCCCTACTTATTCAACTACGATTTTGGATTACCTCAAGCTGAAGACTATCTTGTAGGGACCGAGAGCATCATTGTTTCTCCCTTTATCGACAAAACAATGATTTCAAGACTCAACCCGGACAACAGATGCAACCGGACGCTGATCACCCGGAAGGAGTATGTCGACAAAAGTATTTTTGATAAATTCAAAAATAAAGGAGGTATCTACGTGACACTCGATGATCTTGCATGCAGAGGAATTGACCTGCATGCAAAGATGTATCACGTATGGAACGGCCGAAACGAGCAGTATCTGTATCTCGGTTCTGCCAATGCCACGACATCGGCCTTTGAACGCAATGGAGAATTCCTCCTCAGGCTCAAATATAGATACGGCAATACCCGGTCTGCTCAGTTTCTGAGTAATTTCTATGAGAATGGCAACAGCGACAGCAAGTTCACGCCACTGCACGAACCATCAGAAAATGCGTCATCAGCCATCAAGTGGGATGCGGCAGAATCGGCAATGAAGGAATTGATGTGTGCGGAAGACTTGAAAGCACGGATCACCCGTCACCGCAACGGACGCTTTTCCATAATAGTGGCATCAAATAGCATGAGATTGGCGAATGATGTTTTTATTGCTCCCCTTCAAAAGAAAGAGCTTTTGCAACGATGGACCGGCAGAGTGACATTTGAAGACCTGAAAGCTGATGAATTATCAGAGTTTTTCATCTTCTCGGCAACCACACCTGATGGCACACACCATAACGCTGTAGTCAAGATAGAAACCACAGGCATGCCGTCTGACAGAGATCAGGAAATATATAAAGGCATCATCAAATCTCCGAAAGACTTTTTCCGACTGCTGGAAATAATGCTGACCGATACTCCTTTGCAATACATTTCAACCGAAATTTTACACACAGAACATACCGGCAATGGAATCAAGCCTGAAGAGAGTCTGTCTTTCCCCAATCTATATGAGAAAATGCTGAAGATTGCCGCAACCAATCCGAAACAAATTCAGGAGATCGGTCGATTGATAAGCAAACTCAGCGACGACGTAGTCCCACCGGCCTTCATGAAAATGTATAAACTTTTCGTCTCCGCAACCGACTAAAGACATTTCACAATGAAAAATAAACCATTGGATTTTCAAGCCGCAACAGCCGAACATGTACTTGAGACCTATAAGAAAGGTCAGAAACGTGTGCTTGTAGCAGATGAAGCCGGCCTTGGAAAAACCACTGTCGCATCTGAAGTAGTGCGCCGAGTCAAAGACGAACTGTCAGAAGAGGTTCTGGATGACGATGGCATGTACTGCGTTGTATATGTCTGCTGCAATCTCCAGATTGCCCAGCAGAACATCGACACCCTCTCTGACGATGGCGAAAAGGTGGATTTATCTCAGAGCCGCCTTTCCATGCAACACTTTGTCTACTACCGCAAAAAAGTCGAACTGAAAGCATCCGGCAAAGACACTCTGGTTTTATCACTCACACCGGCAACATCTTTCCAGATGACGTGGGGTACCGGCAGTGCCGGCGAGAGAGCCCTGATATTTGCCTGCTTATCACTCCTTCCGGTATTCAAGCCGCAGGAAAAGCTGAAAGGACTGTCTGACATGTTGGTCGGTTTTGCACCAAAGTCTTGGGAATGGCTGAGCGTGCATTATTATAATGAAGTGCGCAAACCCGAACTGACAGAATACCGAGATACAATAGTCGCGGCAATGACTTCGAAACTCTCACGGATGTATTCAGCAGATGAGACATTCATGCAACGTCTGGTCAGTCTGTGTGGTTCCAGACAAGATGCTCAATGGCAGAATGACATCTATTATTTCACTATTAAGCTTCGAAAGATCTTTGCCGAGATCAGTCTTGAGATTCTGAAACCTGACCTTGTTATCATGGATGAATTCCAGAAGTTCAGTTCTCTGATTGACACTGACAGGTCTACTGAAACAGAGGAAAACATGATTGCCCGAAAGTTCTTTGCCAACAAGGATACTTATATTCTGCTATTATCCGCAACCCCATACAAGCCATACACAACGCTCGAAGAACTCAATGACTCCAATAATGACGAACAATATAAGGATTTCCATCGTCTGATGGATTTCCTGCACATCAACGATGTCAGTAAAATTGATTTCAAGGCCATATGGAGAGATTACTCTTATGCTTTGAAGCATCTTGAAAAAGAAACAGATGAGACAATCGAGCAGAAGCATCTCTCTGCGGAGAATATGCTTTATAACGTCATGGGAAGAACCGAACGATCAAACGAGGGCATTATTCATGAAATTTTACCTCCTGTTGATGATTACCTGTCAGTTGGCGACATCACATCATTCATTCAGATGCAGCATCTGATAGACAACTGCCGGAAATTTGGCAAGAAAGTGTATTCCGCCCCTGTGGATTATACAAAGTCATCGGCATTCCAGCTTTCGTTTATGGACAACTACAAACTGAAAGATACGATAGCAGAAGCCTGGAAAGCCGGAGCAGGCAAAGGCATCAGGAAAGATTGTCTGTTGCTTGACCGGAACAAGGTTGAAGACTACTCCCTTGAAGACTATCGGAATGCAAGGCTCGGTTTCATTATGGATACCATATTCGGCAAAGGTAAAAAGTCGACGGGTGCAGAGTCATTATTATGGATTCCGCCCTCTCATCCTTACTACACACAGCAACCGAATGTGTTTACACGAAATGACTCCTTTTCAAAATATCTGATATTTTCTTCCTGGGGTATGGTCCCGAAGATGCTTGCATGCCTGATATCATACGAGGCTGAAAGACGTCTGCTACGCAGAACCAACGAGACCTACCACAAAGAAGATTTCCAGATTCTTAAGGATAGCACAAAAACCAAAGCATTGACTATCATGCATACTGTTTCAACTTTTCTGGCAGATATGTATGATCCGGAAGAGAGTTTTGGAAAACCTCTAAGTGATATCAGACTGCAGATCAAAAAGAAAATCAGGAGCAAGCTGAATGAATTTGACGGCAAAACCGTAAGCCGTGTAAGTTCTTTAGATATCTATCAACTTCTGATCGCTCTTGACAATACTGACGAGGAAGTCAGAAACATACCCAAAGATGCTGATGAGATATTGGCTTCGATGGCAATCGGAGCTCCGGCAATGTGTCTTTACCGCACATTCAAACGAATGGGCGATATAAATGCGAGGCAACATGCTGAAGAAGTAGCCAAAGAACTGACGGGCATCTTTAACAACCGCCAGGGCATTGCCGCAGTCCGAAGCAATTGCAGAGCCCATAGCAACTACTTCCGGAATGTGGTTGACTATTGTATCCAGGGAAATCTCCAGGCCGTGCTTGACGAGTTCGTGCATATGATTGGCGAGAATAAATCACCAGAAACCATTGTTGCGAGGATGAAGGAGTCATTTGCTCCCGCATATCCACAGCCGGTAAATACAATACAGACATTCGGCACAGACGAGAAGTACTCTATGCGCAAACACTTTGCTGTTGATTTCGGAAGTGGCAAGCAGACAGAAAAAGATGTCAACCACGCGACAAACGTGCGCTCAGCCTTCAACAGTCCGTTCCGCCCCTTTGTCTTAGCCTCTACGTCCGTAGGGCAGGAAGGCCTTGATTTCCACTGGTACTGCCGGAAAATAGTTCACTGGAACCTGCCGTCCAATCCACAGGACATGGAACAACGCGAAGGACGTATCAATCGTTATAAATGTCTATCCGTCAGAAGAAACATTGCCAGACTTTATTCTGACATATTCCGGTGGAAGGAAATGTTTTGCAAGGCTTCCACTGAGCTTAAGGGGAATAATTCCGAGATGGTCCCATTCTGGTATCTGCCGTTGAACGACAACCATTTCAAAGACATCAAAGCAGAAAAGATCGAACGCATTGTACCGATGTATCCAATGAGTGAAGACGAATCGCGCTATGGCAGGCTGATCAAAGTCCTGTCTCTTTATCGTCTCACTATGGGACAACCGCGCCAAGAGGAATTGCTACAGATGCTTGAGGGCAAAATTTCACCGGAACAGATTGAACGGCTTTTGTTTGACCTCTGCCCATTCAGCAGAAACCGCTACTGATGCAAGTCAGAGTGAGTTTAGGCCTTTTCACGCAGCCCTGTTGATTTTTAGCGATTTTATATCTACTTTTGTGAACACAAAACATATTTTTAATCACACGTTGACATGTATAACAATAACAACATCAACCTTACGCCCGGAATCCTGAAAGGAGTCATCTGGAGTGTGGCAGGCATAATACTGATTATTGTAGCAATGGCATTCATCCGCCCCTGGTACAACGTCTGGTCACAGGAGATGGAGGGCAAAGCTGAGTTTGCCAAGGCCGAACAGAACCGTAAAATCAAAATCGAGGAGGCCAAAGCGAATCTTGAAGCTGAAAAGCTCAACGCACAGGCTGAGATCGAACGCGCCAAAGGTGCGGCCGAGGCCATACGCATCGAAAACGGAAGCATTACCTCAACCTATATCCAATATCTGTGGGTACGCCAGCAGTCAGACCTCAGCAACAAGACTGTCATCTATATCCCGACCGAAACTAATCTTCCTATCCTGGAATCTACCCGCGCTCTGATGGCGCCAAAAGAATAACGCATTCTTTCCGTGGTTGCCGAATGATGATTTTCTACAATAGTCTCTATGCCGGGAAGCCATCTAATAAATCATACTACATATGTCTCAATCACATCATTACACTGGGCTGACCGATGCCGAAGTTTCGGCCAGCCGGCTAAATAATGGTGTCAACATTCTGACTCCTCCTGCCAAAAAATCTTTGTGGAAAAGATTTCTTGAGAAGTTCAGAGACCCGCTGATTATCATCCTCTTGATTGCGGGAGTGTTGTCAATCTGTATCTCATGCTACGAATTCTGGGGCCTCGGTGAGGGCTCCGGCATATTTTTCGAACCCTGCGGCATCTTCATAGCCATACTGCTTGCTACCGGCCTCGCATTTTTCTTCGAGCAGAAAGCCGACAAGGAATTCGCCCTGCTCAACCAGATCAACGATGACGAGCCGGTGCAGGTGATCCGCAACGGCTGCGTGACGCAGGTCACAAGGCAGGATGTCGTTGTGGGCGACATCGTCATTCTCAACACCGGCGAAGAAGTCCCGGCCGACGGCGAACTGCTTGAAGCTGTCTCGCTCAACATCGATGAATCGACTCTGACCGGAGAACCGATATGCCACAAGACCACCGATCCGGCCCGATTTGACAAAGATGCCACATTTCCCGGCAACCATGCCATGCGCGGCACAAAAATAATGGAAGGCCACGGAGTGATGCGTGTGTTCGCCGTCGGCGACCATACCGAAAACGGCAAGGTATTCGAAGCGGCGCAGATCGACGATAGTGTCAAGACCCCCCTCAACGAGCAGCTTGACCGGCTCGGCAAACTCATCACGAGAGTTTCCTATGCTTTTGCGTCAGCCATCATCGCCGGACGTATCGCCATGTTTTTTATAAATGTGCCCGACTTCGACTGGGTGTCGTTTCTCGCATTCTTCCTGCAGACCCTCATGGTTGCCGTCACCCTGATCGTAGTGGCAGTGCCTGAAGGTCTGCCGATGGCAGTGACACTCTCACTGGCCTACTCCATGCGCCGTATGCTCAAAACCAACAATCTCGTGCGCAAAATGCATGCATGCGAGACAATGGGAGCCACGACCGTCATCTGCACCGACAAGACCGGAACGCTCACCCGAAACCAGATGCAGGTCTACAAAGCCGATTTCTTCGGAGAACCGTCTGACGAGATTCTCTACGAAGGAATAGCCGTCAACTCAACAGCCCAGCTTGACATGTCGGGCGACCGCATCCAGGTGCTCGGCAACCCCACCGAGGGAGCGCTTCTGCTCTGGCTCAGAGAGAGAGGAGTCAGCTACCTCGACCTGAAAGACAAGGCACCCACGGTAGAGGAACTACCGTTCACTACCGAACGCAAATACATGGCCACCGTGGTCCGATCATCAACCGGGAAAACCATACTCTACGTCAAAGGCGCTCCTGAAATTATATTCGGCATGTGCAAAGACACCGCCGGAGTCACCGAAGATGAGATCAATGCCAGACTTCTCGAATATCAGAACCAGGCCATGCGCACACTCGGTTTTGCATATCAGGAAATCAACGATGGCGACAAGACTATGGCCGACGGCAAAGTAGCGGCCTCCGGCCTTACCTTCCTCGGCATTGTGGCCATCTCCGACCCGGTCCGCACCGATGTTCCAGACGCGGTTAAAGAGGTCATTGAGGCCGGCATAAAAGTGAAGATAGTCACCGGCGACACTCCAGGCACAGCCAAAGAAATCGGACGCCAGATCGGACTGTGGAACGACCTAACTGACAGCGACCGCAACATTATCACCGGCCCTGAATTCGCCGAACTCTCCGACGCCCAGCTGAAAGAGCGTGTCGGCGATCTGAAAATCATAGCCCGCGCCCGCCCGATGGACAAAAAGCGTCTCGTAGAAGCCCTCCAGGCCAACAATGAGGTAGTAGCAGTCACCGGCGACGGCACAAACGACGCTCCGGCACTCAAGACAGCCCACGTCGGACTCTCGATGGGTGACGGCACATCAGTAGCCAAAGAAGCCTCAGACATAACCATCATTGACAACTCATTTTCATCAATCGGACGGGCTGTCATGTGGGGCCGATCACTCTATCAGAACATCCAGCGCTTCATCCTCTTCCAAATGACCGTCAACGTAGTGGCCTGCTTCATAGTTCTCTTCGGTTCATTCATGGGTATGCAGTCGCCACTGACCGTCACACAGATGCTGTGGGTCAACCTCATCATGGACACATTCGCGGCGATGGCGCTTGCTTCTCTCCCACCCTCCGCATCCGTGATGAAAGACAAACCCCGCCCGCGCGAGGCATTCATCATCAACAGTGCGATGAAAAGGTCCATCATCTGCGTAGGCGGCATATTCTTCCTGGTGCTCCTCGCCATACTATACTATTTCGAGCACACCGACATCACATGCCTTACCGAAATAGGCTCTGTTCCGATGGGAGGCAATACCGGCCTAAGCGACTACGAACTCTCGCTCTTCTTCACAATCTTCGTATTCCTCCAGTTCTGGAACATGTTCAACGCCCGCGCCTTTGAAACCGGACGCTCGGCATTCCACTTCAAAGGCTGCGGAGGCTTCAGCCTGATTGCCCTCTCCATCCTGTTCGGCCAGATCCTGATTGTAAGCATCGGCGGAGAATTTTTCAACGTCGAACCGCTTCGATTCATTGACTGGATCATCATCATCGCCGGCACATCACTCGTGCTCTGGATTGGCGAAATCATCCGCCTTTTCAATAAGCAATCCCATTGAAACCGACACCCTCATTGAATCAAATATCTCTCCTGAGATATATGAAATAGCCACTCCAACCGCAAAGCGACACGGCAGCCATCACAGTAGCCGTGTCGCTTTTTTATCCCATCCCCCAATACCGATACGTCCCATTATCGGAATATGCAAATATAAGAATTATTCCTGTCAGGTGCAAGACAGCAACGGAGGCCTGAGATGGTCAGAAGCGGTAGACCAATGAGATCTCGGCTTTTGAGGGACCTATGTAATTCAGATTTTTGGTCGATTGCCACACATAAGATCCGCACATTGGAATGTATTCCCGATATGCGCCTCCCACATATCCGATTCCGATGCAGAAATCCAGATTCCATCTCTCGGCCAACGGAAGCGAATAGCCATACTCCACCCCCACCCCTAAGTTGGCCCTGTTCCAGATAGCGGCCCCCGGAGGTGCGCCGCCCATGTATCCGCGTCCGCCGAGTTCAAAGTCCCATATCATAGCCTGACCGTAGATGCCAATGTGATGACCTGAAAGCGGACGCTGCCGGGCTTTCTTTCCGAACCACCATCTGACACCTATGTCTCCGCCATATATTCTCCAGTAGAAATTGCGGCTGCGATGTGACCACCAGGCATATATCCATTGGGCCTGTACACTGAAATTGCGGCCGAGATACAGTTCGGCTCCTATGGCTGGCGCCGCCAAGGCATCAAAGAGCAGATTGGTCCGTAAAGCCCATATGATGTCCTTACCGGCGGGTGGTTCAGGAAGCGCCAGAACAATATGTTCCGGCAGAGTATCTGCAATGGCATCCGTCAGACGTGGCATAACGCGCCTGGCCAAAAGCGGCTTTGGCATCCGCTGAGAAAACGTAACTACAAGTGTTGCCTCGCGGAGTGCAGGAAATATATTTCTTATCATGAAACGATAAGGTCTGCCCCCGTCAAGATTGCGGAGTGATTGCAATAGCCTGTCACTCTGCGCCACAGACATGGGAGACGGATATTCGACAATAGATGAGTCTAACAGGCGTATCACATCCTCACGGTCAGGCACAAGACTGTCAGCAAGCACAGCCCTGCGCAGAGCATCCCAGTTACGTACAGCATAGCTGATGGTCACCGCGCTGTCAGGAAGCGCGAGTCGGCCGTCGAGATAATCCATTATAGACTTTGCCCGACCTTCGGAAAGGGTGCGGTTGAAATCATAGCTTCCTTCCGGCGAAGCCGCTCCGAATATGTCAATAGACCGCACAGTCGGCTCAGGTTTCATCCGCAATATGGAATCAATCTGACTGACAAATTGCGTCAGACGCTCTTCATTGTCCATATATGATGCCCTCAGTTCGGTCCGCGAGACGGGAAAAAATACCGTGACACTGTCAGACACAACCCTGGCTGACAGTTTTCCCGCCAACAACAAAACGCATAATATGACATACAGTTGTTTCATTTCATTTACAGGGTCTGACCGATATCACGGTCGTCCTTGCAGCATATGTGATCAAAAATCAGTCCTGCAACGCGCCTGAGCCCGTAAGACCGCAAGCGTGCTGCAGAACTTGTCGGAAAATCTTTAATTGAAACGTAAAATACCCTCTTATGGCTGAAGCTCAGTTGTTACAGTCACGTAACTGTCAACTGTCGGATCGCCGAACTCTATCTGCGACATATCCTGATGTCCGTTGATCACTACGTTGTAGACGTAATGATAACCACCCTTCCATGCCGTGAATGAAGACCCTTGCAGGGTAAGATAGATATAGCCCTCACCTGACAGACCGCCATTAGGAAGATTTATGGCGGGAGTGTTGGCGTTAGGCCATACCTTAGCGCCTGTCTCACTGTCATACATGGCGCAGGTCAGCACGAGATATACTTCGTTGGCAAAGTCACCACCCTGCTTGTAGGGCAGTTCCTGAGGAATAAAAAACTTGGCACCAGACCCGTCTGTATCAGCATCAATAGGTTCTGAGGTCAGCGTCAGGATCTCATCCTGTCTCTGAGCCATATGGAGTACAGCAATCCCTTTGCCTGACAGATCGCTCCATGTACCTATCGAAGCCTGATCGGCCGTTTCAGGATTTCCGGCTGTCGAGGCAGTCGGGAACTTGAAATTACCATTCTGATTGGCGCCGACGATTGTCACATTATTGACATTGACTTTCAGTTTTGTCTCTTCGGAACTTAACATCACGGTAACCTTTGCAAGGGCATGGCGGAAATTGAATTTCACCTGGGCGTCGCTTCCGGAGGTCGGCTGACTCTTGTTTGGAGCCACGGCATAAATGAAGTCTGTCATTCCGGCATTGGTGAAAGGTATCGGATCAAGCGGAGTGAGGCCGGGTGGCAACATCTTGGCCGGGGCATAGGCATAGAAATTTATGGCATCGCCTGTCGGCCAGTATTTGACAGGAGAATACTCCCACAGATTTGTACCGGTTTTGTTGACCTCGACATCCGACATATACAGAGACCCGTTTGAAGCCAGATAGCCATAAACGAAAAACTGGTTAAGATTGCTTGTCGTGATGTCTGCAGCCGCCCTCTGCTGTGACTGCGGGCTTGCTGCTGTGAAACGGATCACATTATCCGCCGCAGTAGCAACCGGATCATCTTTCTCTGACGAGCATGACGCCAGACAGAATGTAAGCCCGACTGAAGCTAACATAAGAATTTTAGAATGTCTCATACTACAGGACTTTATTTAGTTGTGTTGTAATTAATCCGTGATTCTAACCTACCACATGATTGATGATGATCATTTCCCAATCGTCAACCGCAACTTCGAAATCCGTCGACGGATCATCCGGAACTATCGGTTTCACTTCAGGCAACTCGACACCATCAATTATAATCATAACATTTCTCTTATCAGGGGAGTTCAGTATCTGATCCGAAACATCGTAGCGGAAAGCTGCAACCTTGCCGTCAGACATTACGGCAACCAGATAGAGATACTGACAGGCTTCCGGCGAGGCCGAGGCCCCGAAGGCCATGACATTGCCTGAGATCTCACTTTCTTTCCGGCCTGCAAGAAAGGCATAGGCTCCCTCTGAGTCTGACAGGATATCTTCCGCAATAAGATCAGACGGCGCCAGTCCCGAAAGCAGGCAATAGCCGCGCTTCATGCCGGTGGCATTGGCCACATTGCGGAAGACGCAGGTATATTTCGAAGTGCGCGGCGAGGGATAGCATCTTATGATATGCTTCCCGCACTCTTTGATCTGCACGCCTGACGGGTCTGCGCCGGGATCGCATGGCCTGTATGACACTGAGCACAGTGAGACGGACACATCCTCGGCAGTTCCGCAGTAGAGAGCATCCGGGCTGTGATAGGCAGTGTAATCGTTCAGCTCCGGATAGGTCTCAATCACAGACTGCGGCCACGAAACGGCCGTCTTGAAAGTATAGGCGTTATATGTGTCAAAATGCGAGATTCCGTCATAAGATATGTATCTCGTGTCGTTATTGAACGCAAGCATCCTATAGCGTCCGGCAGGCAAACTGACTGTTCCGCCGTCACGCCCTGACAGTTCGTAACGCCAGATCCTACCCTCTCCTCCTATCGGGAAAAACACCACTGACATGCCTTCCGGATCGGCCTCCGGAGCATATTTCCAATCAAAACTGACGGTGACTTTCAGCATTGTCGATGCCGGGTAGACAAGTTCTTTCTGATGGCATGAACACATAAAAACAGAGGCAAGACATATAAGCAGTACGTGTACCGCTCCATGTCCGGCAATCCGGCGCCCGCATCGGGCTCCATTGTATCCGACTGTCTCCCTCGTTTTCATTTCCATATCCAAAGGCCGGCTGAAGGGTCTTCTTACTTAAAACGTCATGCAGACCGACTATGTTCAGTCAACTCATACAGACAAAAACTCCCTGCCACAGGATTCTGCAACAGGGAGTTGATTTTGTCCGGACGGACAATCCGGTTTCAAAACCGGTTCTTATTCCGGAAGAATTTCATAAGAAATTGCCTGGAGGCAATAGAATGACAGATAAGGCTTGCCTTCCTTTTCCTGACGGGCTGCGATTTTGGCCCGATAGTCAGCGATACGGTCATCGAAGGCAGTCAGATTTTTCTGACCCTGGGCCGCACGCTCGGTAGCGCAACCGCTTTCAACCTCAGCCGGAGCCTCTTCGCCTGCTTCAGCAGCCTTTTCAGCAGCAGCTTTCTGAGATTCTTCATACTGACGGATCATATTCTGAATGGCAGCTTCGTCGATGCGCTCCTCACAAACCACGCCCTTGACACGGATGGGCTGATGGATTGTAGACTTCGGGAACGGTTCGCCCATGAGAGGAAAGGCCTCGCAACGGATAAGCACACTGTCAGCCGATCCTACCACGAATGCCTTACGGCCTCCGTGACGGCAAAGATGAGAGCACACGCCTTCAATCTCGATTGTGTCACCTACAAGGTTTTCAGCATCGGCAAGAAGCTGATCCACACTGATTGCACCGGCTGCATCCTCGGATGAAGCGGAATTTGAAACGCCTCCGCAAGAGACCATTGCAAGGCATAAGAATGCCAGAAGCGTAAAGATTGATGTTTTCTTCATTTTTTCTGCTTTTTATTTTTGATTAATGATTGATATTTTTCAATTTCTGATAATGATGAACGGAATGAATGCAAAAATTCCGAATGCGAGAGTGACAAGCGATGCCGGCACCGGATGGCAGATGGCATCCGTGCGCCGTCTGCGGTAAACTATGAAAATCACAAGCGCAAGCACGGCATTCAGAACAAATGCCGCCCAGGAGAACGATTCAATGCGTGGTGTGGCATAGCAATCAGACGTCGATGTGAATGACAGAGTATAAGGGAAAATATATGATCCGATTTTTGCCACCGTACTTTTCTCGCTTGTCTTGGCATAGCTTGCCAGCAGAGAATAGTCATCGGCATCAAGCGCGCTCCAGCGGGTTCCGTCCTGGTTCGAAACTCTTACTATAATATTGAAAAGGTTCTTGACAACGGAAACACGGTCTTTCTCAGGATCGACCTTTCCGACAGGCAACTTACACAGACGATAGCCCTCACGCTCTATGATATAGAAATTATGGTTTTCATCTGACATAAGTCCGATAGCACCCTTGTCAACATTTTCCATTATGAACACATGGGCGGCTCTGATCGAGTCAGGTTTGCGCACTTTCGACATGTAAGGTCTGCCGGCCTGCATCTTCATATGGAATATATCGCCGTTGCCATCGACCATCAGATAGCCTTCGTCATAAGCTTTGCGGCTGGTAATGTTAGCCGAAAAACTCTGAAGAGGCAAGGTAAATCCGCGGTCATTGAAAATCTCCGTAAATCTTTTGCTTCTTGTCTGATTGACCTGATTGGTCTCCATCTCGATGAATTCCACCTTCCCGTCACGGAACCGGAACACTTCAGTAGGATCTTCAAGATCAATGCGCGCCGGCATGGATTCCATTATAAGATAGACATCGGCAAAACGCTTGTTGATGTCGCGCGGCGACGATGTAAAGACCCAGGAGTTATGTTTCAGCAGCGGAATGGTAATCTCAACGCCGTTGATCGAATCAGGCATCTGCTCGCGGGCCACAAGCTGAGTGAAATAGAGCTGGGGCAGAAGCGAATCACGCTGCTCTTTTGTATAGACCACACCTTCTTCACGCACGCCATCGGCATCAAGCGGATAGATCACCGACTCCTTCTCGCCGGTTCTTTCCGACACGATCATCCGGTCGCTTATCGGTGAGTATGCTATAAACGGATCTGAGGCCCCTACCGGAAACAAGAGTGAATAGAGCCAGGGAAGAAACCACGAGAGAACAATGACGCTTAGCGTCACGAGTAATATTGTATATGCTTTTTTCATGATTTTCAGTGTCGGTTAATCCTGACGGCCCTCCTTAAACCTGATGATCGAGCCGAAAGAGAGAACGGTCAGAAGAACAACTGTTATGATTATGAGAATGAGCATTCCGTTGTAGGCCTCTGGTGCAGGCTGAAGAAAATACATCATCAGCACCGCGATGGCCAGAAGAGAGAGAACTATGCGGCGCTTCCAGGTGCCTTCGAGGCAGATAGCCGTCACAAACAGATAAGCTGTGAAGCCGGCAAAATACCAGGGCAGAGTGGTCAGCATCACACGTCCTACCAGTTCTGACGGGAGTATTCTGAAATCATAGATCATGATGATCAGCGCCTGCACAAGATATATTACCAGTAATTCCGCCAGACCGGTCAGAAGCATCAGCCCAACAAGCCTGCGCTGAGGGTAAGGCAGGTGCAGAGTAAGTTTCAGGCGTTTCTGCGCCATCTCCGGAGCCATCTGCGCTACTCCAACGGCCAGTCCGACAAGCAGAGGCACATATTTGATCATGTCGATGAACGTATTGTCTTTGAGCAGCATTATGAGCCACAGATGCTCCACTCCTTTAAGTTCGATCAGCCTGTTCATCATAGCCACAGTGTAGAGGCCAATACATACGGCCAGCCCAAGAGATATGAAGAAGACCATCCGGGTCTTCACCCATTCTTTGAATATCAGAGCTCTTTCCATTTTTCAGTATCAATATTTTCCGGTGAGTCCGATGAAGGCGTCTTCAAGCGACATTTCCTGACGGGCAAGGCTTCCGGAGTCTACTCCGATAGAGCCAAGGGCCGCTCTGACTTCATCAATCGGTTTGAATGTATAGAATTCGAGTTCATCCTTGATCTTGCCCGGATTGACAAACAGACTGTCAGCCGAGAATTTTTCAACAGGCACGTCTGTCTGAAGAGTGTAGCGGGAGAAGTCACGCAGAAGCTCGTCGACCGGCATCTGGGTGAGGATCTTTCCGTAGTCAAGAATGATGCAGTCGTCAATCAGGCGTTCAAGATCCTGGATGATATGAGATGTCATGAACACGGTCTTCTCCTCAGCCTTGGCAAATTCACGCAGATAGTCTATAAACAGTCTGCGGTAGCCTGGATCAAGGCCAAGAGAAAAGTCGTCAAGCACAAGCAGGTCGGCATTCTGTGCGAGTATCAGACCGAGTGCCACCTGCGAGCGCTGTCCGCATGACATGGATGAGATCTTCTGGCCTGGCGACACATGAAGCTTGTTCATGAGTTCATAATAGGCATCCCTGTTCCATTTCGGATAGAACCGAGAATAGAAACGCTCTATCTGCTCGATTGTCATGAACGCATACTGCACATGGCCTTCGATCAGCAATGCTATCCGTGAACGCGTGGCAGGTGACATTTCTGTGATTTTTTCGCCGAATATCCTGCACTCGCCTTTCTGCGGACGCAGGTAGCCCATAAGTATATTTATAGTGGTGGTCTTTCCTGTGCCGTTTTTACCCAGCAGGCCGAGTATGCGGCCTTTAGGCACTTCGAAGCTCAGGTCACTGTATATGATCCGCCCTGTGCCATATCGCTGGGTCAGATTTTTTACAGATATCACCGATTCAGAATCGTGGTTCATTATCAAGTTTTTTTAAAATTACATTTTCCATATGTCAGAATTCAGCTGCGAGTGTGACAGCGGCACCGTGACGGAGTCCTTCACCCTTATAGTCTGTCATCCGGTATGCCACCCGGAGAGTGACAATGAAATTCATCACAGGCCGCGAGACCCCGGCCGAGACATTGAATGCGCTGCGGTCGGCTTTCAGCATCGAATAGTTTGACAGCACACATTGTCCAAGCGGAGTGTCCTGTTCAAGATCTGTCAGAATTTCTTCCATCGGATCAGCTTTGGCATAGGAGACCCCGGCTGAAAGATTCCAGAGCCAGCTTTTGCCTGAAACGGCTGAAAAGTCAGCATCAAGCCCGGATATGACATGGCTTGCTCCCAGACGGCGCAACGGATCGGCATAGCTCTCCTTCTCTGACTCATAGGCTATGTCAGGGGTGAGCGTTATGCTTGTGCGACCTTTCTCAAACCGCACAGGTACGGAAAGACCGAAGCGGGACCTTTCGAATCTATACGGCGAACTGCTGCCTATGCGGTCATAGCTTGATCCGGCTGAAGATCCGAATATATTTTCAGTGCCCTTGCGCCGAAACTGATTGCCGTCAATTGTGGGCTGAATCATGATCCCTCCGCCGAACTGATGCCGGTATGAGATGCCAAGATCAAGAATATCATTGTCGGTGTAGCCGAGGGTCAGATTATTATAGTTGCGCAACTGCTGCTCCATCCGGTAACCGGTATAGCCAAGTGTCGCTGCAAGGCCTTGGCCGGAAACAGGCAGCCACTGGAGCCCAAGGCTATAGCCGAACGATGAATAACCGCTGTTCTTGTTGGCATTGCCCATAAAACGCCGGTAATAAGTGCCCATACCGGTCAGGGTATAGGTGTTTATTTCATTCAGCGGATTATAGAAATCGAGATCACAGCTCTGGTTATAGATATTCACTCCGGCATTCAGCCCGATGACACTGTGATCATTCACCGTGTAGCCGCCACCCAGAGCGATGTCAAGGTCAGAGACAACGGTCTTGACTCTCGGATCTCGGTTACGGTAGGCGATCTCAGCTCTGTACGCAGCGTGAACGCCGACCGTCCAGCGGGAAAAACCGCGGGCATATCCTCCGGAAAATCTATAGCTGCGGGTGCTCAGGTCGCCGCCGGCTTCATCGCCCAGCACATAAGGAGCCACTCTGCTATAGTCTATACAGTCAGTCCATCTGACCGAACGATAGGTTCCGGTCAAAAACGAAGCATTGCCCCAGACCACACTTTCTGCACCCAGACGGGTATATGATCCGGCCGAGACTCCGAACAGATCGGACCCATCGCCAAGTTGCTCCATCACCGGCTTGTCCTGACGGTCATACTCTCCGCTTACGGCAAATGACGAAAGCGAAACGCTGTCACGAAACAGCATTGTAGCCGGATTGCTCTCATATCTCTGCATCAATGCGGCATTTACCGGCTGAGAGAGCCGTTGAAGCTCAGTCAGAGACAAAGGCTGCGCCATGACCCCGAAAAATGGGATCATGGCTACAGCTATTAGAGTCAGACGGTGTTGAAATCCAGAGACTTCCGACATCAATCTATCTTTACTTAGTTAGAGGTTATTTCGCAGAAACGATTTCAAAATCCTTGGCAGAATCGTTGGTGTCCATCAGCACGGTATTGCCGGCTGCTGATACTCCGGCCACTTTGCGGACAAACTTCTTGCCGAAACGGTTCTTGTCTGTCTTAGCTTCTGAGATAGCGGCATAGCTTGCGTCAACAGATGTGCTCAGAGCACCCTGTATCCAGCTTTCAACCGGACAGAGGTTGACACCGTCGATGATCCAGTCATATTTGACCAGATAGCATTTTGTTCCGGTCATTTCCTTCTGTGTCACACTGCTGATATATTTATAAGTTCCGTCATACTCGGCGAGATACTGTTCGGCTGTCATGCCTTCGGGGAAACGGACAAGTGCATAGGAACGGTTGCACTGGTTGCTTGCGATCCAGATTGTCGGCGAGTAGGAATACCATTTGTCAAGGTTGGGGACATCGGGATTGTCGGTATCCTTCACCGAAGCGGAAGTCGATTCATCATACCATTCGAAATCAGCATCGGTGTGATTGAGAGCTCCTGGCACCTGGGCTGTCCAGTCAATGGCCTGATCGACGATCTTGATTGACTCGCCGGGGGCGATGGCTACATCCTGACCGCTGCCCGGAATCACGTAAACAGTCTGCACAGTGAAATTGGCTTCACGCTGATTGGCCGGGGTGATGATCACATTGGCATCAGTGTTCAGCAACTTGCTCTCAACAATAGCAAGGCCGTCGGCATACTGCACCTCGTCGGTATTGTTATAGATAGTGAAATATGTATCATAAAGGCCATTGGTTCCTGCCGCGTTAAGCGAGCCGGCAAAATAGATTTCACCAAAAACGAGTGTATTGGAAGGATTATAGAAGAACCATTTGAGACTTGCCGACTGGGCTGTAGAGCTGATGACCTGCTGAGATGCCACGGCACGAAGTGTGCGTGTCACGCTGGTGCCCTCGTCATTGACGAAACTTACCTCCATCTGTCCGTCGATGTCATAGGTTCCGGCAGGAATCACATCTGAGTCGGTCAGAGGAAGCTCAAATGTATATGTGCGGCCGCTGTTCAGTTCCTTGTAAGTTATAGTTCCGGATTCTACCGTGTAGGATGACGGAAGTTCTGCGGGATAAGTAGGAGCAATGACAACCGGATAAGTCACCACTGTGTTGTCATCATCTGAACATGAAGCCACACTCAGTCCCATTGCGGAGCACAGAGCCACACTCAGAAACAGATTCTTGATCTGAATTTTGTTTGAAGTCATGATAATTGGTTATTTTGATGATTTTGATTGATTTCTATATTTTGAGGTTGAGTTCCATTCCGAAATAGGGTGTGGAGTAGCGGCGGATAGTGATTCCGTAGCGTTCATAGTCAGGAGCTATGTACGCCAGACGGTTGACGTAGACCGCCAGCCCTACCCGCTTCTGCCAGAATGTCTTTGTGGCTTTGAAATTGACGCTTGTCTCTGTCGGCACATTCTGTCTGACAAATGAACTTTCGGTGAAATTGCGCACCAGCTGTTTCAGATATGGATCAGACAGACATTCGTCGGTATAAGGATGGATGTCTCCGTTCACGTCCATGTACTGCACCGGAATTCCATCGCGTCGCAAAGTCTTACGCGAGGTCAGCCAGAGGTTCTGCACTCCTATCGAAAAATTCAGTCCGAGCCGGGGGAGATCGGTGTCAAAAAGCACATTGGTGTTGACGCTGCGGTAGTTGTTGCCGTCAAGGTCGTCATAAAGCCCCACATACTGCAGCTCGCGGCCGTTGGCTATGATGCTTGGCTTGTACCACAGCGACTGACTGTTACTGTTGGTGGTGCTGAAGAATGCGCCGGAAATTGTCAGACGTGTGTTGATGACGGGCAGACGGCGCGACTGCAGTGTGTATTCCACTCCTTCTTTCAATGTGCGGCTGCCGTTGGTTGTCTTGCTTCTCACTGCAAGGTAGGTCTCGGACTGATAAGGCAGATCCTCGATCAGCGGAGCGCGTCCGGCAGCATATGGATCGAAGCCGGAAGCATCGTAGCGGTTATATGTATAGGTATGTACAAATCCGGAGCTGCGGAAACCGTCTGTCATATTCTCGCGGAAATATGTCACTGAAAGTCTGTTGCCGCGATAACTGATGTCGGCGCGGACTTCCCACTTGAAGTTACGGGCGGCACGCAGACGGTAGTTGGTCATGTCCTCTATATAGGTCCTCACATTCATCACCCGATAGTCCTCCACATTGTGGTAGTAGTTGAGCTGCTCGAAATCAGAATAGAGTTTCTCAGGATAAAGATATGCTGCTACCGGCATCTTTGTATGCCATCCGGCTCCGGCTGCGAGTTCGAATCCGAGCGGATTGTTTCTTACATAGGCCGGCGGCAGACTCCAGACAAGGTTGAAGCGAGGGTCAAAATAAGGCTTGCCGCTCAGTTCATATCTGCTGTCGAGATACAGAAGCTGAGTCTCGCGCAGGCCGGCAGTCAGTAAAAGTGTGTGCTTACAGGCATAGAAGCGGGTCTCGCTTTCGAGATAGGCCGAGAGCTGGTGCATGGCCGGAACATCACGGAAGGCACGCGGACGGGTGTTGTTGCCTGCTGTCAGCGGGCGCGAAATATCATAGACGGCTCCACGGCCATAGTTTTTGTTCATGTTCCACTCAACTCCGAACTTCAGAGCCGATGACAGAAAGCTTCCACCGAAACGCAAGCGGCCACTGCCTTTGAGCGAGGCGGTAAACGGACGGCCCTCCACACGGTAGTCGGCAAGATAGAGCATGGGGAGATAGCCGATGTAATTGTCACCTTCAACCAGCGAAACAGGCATCGGCATCACTCGTGACGAAGCCACGTGCTTCTGCTGCTCAAGCTGCTCATGTCCGTAGCTCAGTCCGGAAACCATATTTAATTCCTGAAGCACGGAAGCAACTGACGGTACATAGCGCAGAGTGTTGTCCCAGCGCATGGTGTGTTTGCTGTTCTGATAGAAGTCTATTGTATTGTTGACGGCAAGATCCGGATCGTTGTCATCTTTCTCAAACATGCCGCTGTAGCTGAAATTGGAATTCCAGGTGATCCGGGCCACCGGGCCGGTCCAGCGCTTCGTGCTGCGCAGCGAACCGGTCACACGCTTGAAATTCTCACGATTGTTGCGCGGATCAATCTTCGAATCGAGATAGTCTACTCCGGCGTTTATGATCCATGTGTCATCGCCACTGAGATCAAAACCTTTGCCGACATAGAAAAGCTGGCTCTGAGTGTCGGCTTTAAAACGGGCTTCAAGACGTCCGGCTCCGCTTTTGCGCTTTATATTTACAAGTCCGGAGGTCAGCTCGCCGTATTCCACTGACGGAATTCCACGCACAATCTCCACACTCTCTATATCATCTGTAGAAAGCGAGCGCATGTCAACACCTTTTCCGGTAGAGATCCTTGCAGTTCGGTTGGCATCCGGGGTGGTCTGCATGTCGGCATCAGTGTTAAGTCTCACACCGTCGACCACGAAAGCCGTGCCGAGTGCCGCTGTGGCATAATCGTCATTCTGAGTCATGCCCGAAGCCGAACGCAGATCAATACGGTTGACCGACCCCATTTCAGGATCTTTGGTCACTCCGCCCGGAAGCAGACTCATGAGATCCGTGAAACTCGACGGCTGAAGATGCCTCATAGCTTCGTGCTGCGCAGCGAACCGGTCACACGCTTGAAATTCTCACGATTGTTGCGCGGATCAATCTTCGAATCGAGATAGTCTACTCCGGCGTTTATGATCCATGTGTCATCGCCACTGAGATCAAAACCTTTGCCGACATAGAAAAGCTGGCTCTGAGTGTCGGCTTTAAAACGGGCTTCAAGACGTCCGGCTCCGCTTTTGCGCTTTATATTTACAAGTCCGGAGGTCAGCTCGCCGTATTCCACTGACGGAATTCCACGCACAATCTCCACACTCTCTATATCATCTGTAGAAAGCGAGCGCATGTCAACACCTTTTCCGGTAGAGATCCTTGCAGTTCGGTTGGCATCCGGGGTGGTCTGCATGTCGGCATCAGTGTTAAGTCTCACACCGTCGACCACGAAAGCCGTGCCGAGTGCCGCTGTGGCATAATCGTCATTCTGAGTCATGCCCGAAGCCGAACGCAGATCAATACGGTTGACCGACCCCATTTCAGGATCTTTGGTCACTCCGCCCGGAAGCAGACTCATGAGATCCGTGAAACTCGACGGCTGAAGATGCCTCATAGCCGTAGTGTCAATAAGCGATGCGGATGTGGCATTATAGCCCTCGCGGGCGGTGACAACAACTTCATTCAGGGAGTTGGTCGGTTCAAGCCTGAAATTCAGTGTCAGACTCTCACGTTCTTTAAGCGAAAGATTGCGGCGCTGCGCTTTATAGCCTACAAGATTCAGCTCTATCACAGCCTGTCCGGGCTGGGCCGTAAGCGTTATTGAGCCTTCCGCATCCGTATGGCCGCCGGAAACTCCGGCCACCGCAGGCTGGCGGAATGTCACCGCCGCAAATTCCAACGGTTCGAGTGTAGACGCATCCTTTACGTTCACAACCAGCCTGACTGCTGCCGATACATGACAGGCCGCACCGACCATTGTCGATACAGCCATCACAAATATGAACAGGGCTGACTGATATTTTGATTTGAAGATCACTTGTTGACCGGTTTGTTTTACACTCTTTTTTCAGTGTGCAAAATTACGCCGGTCTTCACAGCCGGGAAATACCTATTTTTTGGTAATTTCAGATCTCATTACAGGCCTCAGATACCCAATAACCATTATCAGGCATTCAGATCAGCGGCTACGGCAGCGGCTGAACGGTCACCGTCAATTGCAGCCGACACAATCCCGCCGGCATAACCGGCACCCTCGCCACAGGGATACAGACCTTTCAGGGTGATATGGCGCAGCGACTCATTGTCACGCGGTATGCGCAAAGGTGACGAGGTGCGGGTCTCGGCACCTATCAGAACTGCGTCATTAGTAAGGAATCCGCGGTTCTTACGGTCAAAATCCTTGAATCCGAGCTGCAGACGGCGGGCTATTCCCTTTGGCAAAAGTTTGTCGATGCGCGCCGGATGCGCGCCGGGAGCATATGAAACCTGTGGCAATGAAGAAGACGGGCGCCCGTTGACAAAATCGACCATCCGCTGTGCGGGAGCGTTCTGAGTCTGTCCGGCTTCCTGCCAGAAGGCCTTCTCAATGCTCTCCTGGAAGCGCAGCATTTTCAAAATGCCTTCAGGATCGTCATCAGTGCCTACGGTCGGAATATCTTCCGGCAATACTTCAACCACCATCGCCGCATTGGCCCACCGTGAAGAACGAGCCGATCCCGACATGCCGTTGACGGCAAGCTGCTCAGGGCCGCTGGCCGACGGGATAACAACGCCTCCCGGACACATGCAGAACGAGTAGACTCCACGATCATCGACCCTTGTCAGCATCGTGTACTCGGCGGCCGGCAGATAGCGCCCGCGGCCGTCTTTGGAATGATAGCGCAGACAGTCGATCAGATGCTGCGGGTGTTCGAGACGCACCCCGACGGCGAGTCCCTTCGGTTCCATCGCCACTCCGGCCGACAGCAGGAAGCGATATACATCACGGGCAGAATGGCCGGTTGCAAGAATCACAGGGCCGAAATATTTTTCACCGCCGGCTGTGACCACGCCTCTGACCTCATCATTCTCTATTATCAATTCTGTCACACGGGTTGAAAACCTGACTTCTCCACCGCAGCGACAGATGGTCTCGCGCATGGCCTTTATGACTCCGGGGAGCTTGTCGGTGCCGATATGCGGGTGGGCGTCCACCAGAATGTTTTCCGAAGCGCCATGCTGGGCAAAAATATTCAGAATCTTGTCTACCGGACCGCGCTTTTTGGACCGGGTGTAGAGTTTTCCGTCAGAAAATGCCCCGGCGCCGCCTTCTCCAAAGCAATAGTTTGAATCAGGGTCAACCACTCCCTTGCGGGCTATATCGGCCATATCGGGTCTGCGCGAGTCCACATCCTTGCCGCGTTCGAGCACAATCGGGCGCACACCCTCCTCTATCAGCCGCAAGGCTGCAAACAGTCCTGCCGGACCGGCACCAACCACTATAGCCTGCGGAGCGTCGGAAGCCACCGGGCGGTAATCCACCGCACGGACAAGCGACAGAGACGAGGGTTCTTCATCTATATAGGCTCTGACCGAAAGGTTGACCATCACCTGACGCTGACGCGCATCAATGGAGCGGCGGGTCACGAGTACATGACGGACAGATTCTTTACTGACGCCTGCCAGACGCGCCACCTCCAGGCTGAGCAGATGAGGTTCGGCTGCCACACGCGGCGTTACACGGAGATCAAGAGTTTCTTGCATTGAGTTCCATTTTTTTCATTGTGTGTCCCATCCACCACCAAAGGGTGACCACGGCGACAACAAAAGCTATAATATCAGATCCTGCCATCGAAGCCCAGACTCCCGGCACTCCCCACAGACGCGGGAAAATGATCAGGAACGGGATCAGGAACAGAAGCTGGCGGGTCAGAGAGAGGAAGATCGACATCTGCGGCTTGCCTACACTCTGGAAGAAGTTCTGAATGACTATCTGACATCCGACCACCGGATAGCAGATGAAGTAGATTCTGAAGCCGTCACGGGCTATGCTGACAAGTGTCTCATCAGTGGTGAACAAGGCGGAAACCACATCCGGGAAACCTTCACTGACAATCCAGCCGACAACCGTGATTGCGACTCCGATCCATATGCCGAGCCGAAGCACTCGCTTGACTCTGTCAAAATTGTTGGCACCTATATTATATCCGAGAATAGGCTGCATGCCCTGGGTGACTCCGAACACGATCATCACAAAAAACATTGTGGTGCGGTTGAGAATTCCATAGGCTCCTACCGCGAGATTGCCGTCGGCACCGCCATAGTCAAGCAGCGCCCTGTTGATAAAGATCACGACCACGCATGCACAGACGTTCATCAGAAACGGCGAAAGGCCGATGGCATAGATACGCTTTATGATAGACCACGTAAGCCACTTGTTATGCCGCTTGAAGTGAATCGAACTTTTGCGCGAGAGGAAATGTGACAGCACCCATACGAATGCCGAAAACTGGCCTACCACAGTGGCACACGCCGCTCCTCTGATGCCCCAGTCCAATACAAATATGAAAATCGGCGCGCATATAAGATTGACAATCACCGATATCAGGGCGGAGATCATGGCCTTGCGCGGATAACCGGTGGCGCGCATGAGGTTGTTGAGACCGATGAACACGAAACCCAAAGGAGTGCCCAGCAGAATTACCTGCATGAATTCACGCGCATAGTCAATGGTGTCTTCCGTCGCTCCGAAAAACAGCAGGATCGGATCAAGAAAGATCAGTGTGAGCCCACCGAACACGATCGAATGGATCAGACAGAGCGAAAAGACATTGTTGACCACATCCGTAGCCCGACTGTAGTTCTTCTGTCCGAGGAAAATAGAACTGATGGTGGCACCGCCGGCGGCGATGAGCATACAGAATGCCGCAACGAGATTCATCAGCGGAAATGTGATGGCCAGGCCGGCAATGGCCATAGGCCCTACACCGCGACCGATGAAAATACTGTCTATTATGTTATATAACGAAGTGGCGACGCTCGCAATAATGGCCGGGATTGAATACTGAGCCAATAATTTCCCGACTGAACTTTTGCCGAGATCCTCTGTTGATGTGCTTGCAGTCACTGCCATATCCTGTATAACCTTAGATAAGTGTATTATTGAAACGGGAGTGCAAAATTACTCAATTTTGCACCACTCTCTTATATGATAAAAAGATTTTAACTAAAAAGTTCTGATCAGCAGACCTAAAGGCCATATTTCCCGATTTTTTCATACCGCTCAGGTATGCAGGCGACGTCTGGTGAAAAACGAACGGGTGAAGAAAAGCAGCAGCAGAGTGCCTGCGATCTGAGAGACGGAAGTAACCCAGAAAGCAGCCGAATAGCCGGCATATTCCACAAAGAAGCCACCAAGGAGGATGCCGAGGCCCATGCCACAGTCCCAGGAGGTCAGGATTGAAGAATTGGCTGTTCCTCTCTGGTCATGACGGGCCACACAGATAAACATGTTCAGAAAAGCCGGGAACATACGGCCGTTGCCAAGTCCGATCAGCACAGCCGACAGATAGTAGGCCCACACCCCCGGAGCGAGAGCGAACAGAGTGAAGCCCACAGAACTTATGGCGGCTCCCTGAAGGGCATTTTCGGTCAGATGTCCCTCACGGAGAGACTTGACTCCGTAAAGGCGTGAGACAAAAAGTCCGCCTGAGAGAAGTGCGAAGAACAGGCCTGTGCCATCGGTGATGCCAAGCTCTTCCTTGCCATAGATTGCCACATAGTTGCTCATGATGCCCCAGCAAAGACCGAAAAGCAGGATGTTTATAGCCATCAGCCATGCACGGCTCAGGAAAAAGTGGTCCATGCTCAGTTTCGGTTTCCCTTCTACCGGCGGTCGGTGAGGCAGCCTGATGGTGCTCACAAAATAGAATCCCACAAAAGCGACAACCAGAGAGATCCAGAAGAGCAGCCGGAAATTCCCGCTGAGAGAGTAGATATAGATTCCGGCCGAGGGCGCGATGGCCATTGCAAGGTTGTTGCTCAGTCCATAGAACCCCACTCCTTCGTTACGCCGTGAGGAGGGGAGCACGTCAATGGCAACCGTACTGTTGGCTACCGTGGTCGCGCCGAAGGGCAAACCGTGAAGAGTACGCACCACGGCAAACATCAGAATGGTTCCGGCTCCGATATATCCCGTAAAACATATGAAAAATGCAAAGAAGCAGAGCATCAACACCTTCTTGCGGTTGAAACTGTCGACAATAAAACCGCTGAAAGGTCTCACGAGAAGTGCAGCGACGACATAACCGGACAATACAAGGCCTATGAGGTCCTTGTCGGCCTTGAATTCCGCATCCAGATAGATGGGTAGCAGCGGTGTCAGCAGATAAAATGAGAAAAACATCATGAAATTGCCTACCATCGCTTTGCAGTAATTACTGTTCCAGAGTTTTTCCTTTGCTGCGGCAGGGGTGCCCTGGACTGCTTTTGTATGTGAATTTAGATTCGTATCTTTCATAAATCACCTTGATCGCCCTCAATCTCTGGGGGCCCTATTGAAAAACAGTGCAAAGATACGCAGAATTTGGTCAGGTTCAGTAACCGGCCCTTCAAAATTTGTAGGCTCCGCCGATAAATCCTGAGTGAGTCATGAACTTGCCATGATCTGACGGAGATCTGTAATCGTGTCCGCAACCGGAATACAGACTGTAGCCGGAAATGCCATAGCCTATGTAGACGATGAAGCGGTCAACCTGGAGATTTATACCGGTCTTCAGATCCCAGGAAGCCCATTCTGCCCGATGACTGCCAGAGGCTCCAGGTGACAGTATTATACCCGGCTCGGCGAAAAGATAAAATCCGCCGCCCTGACTTTTCCAATCGATCAGCTTCGGAGTACGGACCACCAGCGAGGATGTGGATTTAAAACGGGTGGCATAATCGTGGCGCGAATCGTAATCATCATCGCCCCAATATTCCACAGGCACAATCTCTCCTGCTGATCCCAGCTGGGTCTTGATGCCAAGATATTGAAGCGGGAAGTAAGCAATACCAAGGTCAAACTGATATCCATCGGTATTAAGACCGGCTGTGAAATTAGCTTCCCAGTGCATATTGCCGTCATCACATTTCAACGTCTGCGAAGATGCGCCGATCACGCAGACTGCCAGAATCAACAATACATATAGTCTTTTCATAATGATCACCTTTAAAAGTCGTGTTTAAAAATCAGAATTTCAGATTGAGCAGTTTTCATTTATCTCTATTATCAAACGCAGATTTCAGAAAGTCTCTCAGGCTGATTGAAACCACAGATGATGACTGAGCCGCAACGACACCCGCTCCGGTCGAGACATTGCTGTAACCCCATTTCGGCTCTGCCAGACCGATGTCGGAGAGGTCACCTATCACACCTTCATCCACGTTCCATTTGTAGACAGCCCAGTTGTAATAGCTCTTTGAGACAGACACGAGTTCCAGATACATTTCACAATCAAAAAGCGACTCGTCATATTCCTGAGATTTGACTCTGAAAACATTGTCTGTAAAATTCAGATGAAGCGTATAGGTGCGGCCGGGAAACTGACGGTCAGTGAAAAACACAAAATTCATATCCTCGCTGTTCCCCATGACGGTCTCGAACACTCCGACATGCTCCTTGAATATCGGTTCGGAATCATATTCAAACTTGCCAAGCGATAATAAGGAAACATACGGAGTGGAAGCATCCAACTCTCCGTCATCCGGACATTCCCCAGACGGGCTGCGATATTCGGAATAGCCGAACTGATAATAGTTGTCAGTGCCGGCGGGATCACAGACATCCATCTCGACATTGAGATTGAAAGTTATGTCGGCAAGCATCGCATAATGAAAGAAATCCTCATCACCCCTCCAGATGCCGGTCACTGTCGGCCGGAATTTTACGGCTCCTATCGGAGTGGCATAAGGCACCGAAACCTCTGCAGTTGCAGTTCCATAGACCGAACTTTCGGCAATGATCCGTAGCTCATCACCTTCTTTCGGAATATAATCCTCACCCACAATACTGCCGTTTGCATAAACTGTGACTACAGCGTCAGTAACCTCATGGTTATTCTCAGACTTTTCATCATTGAACACCCACGAATGAGACACTTCCACCGTTATAGGCTCTCCGGCCTTGATCAGGGAATTCAGACAAAGCACCGGCGTGGTGTCAAACTCCGGATTGAAATTCTCATAACAGCCGGTCAGAAGAATTGCCGCAAGCGGTGATATGATCTGTTTTAAAATTGCCATGTATATGAAATTGAAGGTATGACAGGTAGTAATTTTACTTTCTGGAACACCGGATGGCCGCCATTGTCATAAGCCCTGCGTATAGCCACCGTGTTCATATGGCAGTATGCATTATACAGTCCGAAGTTCCAGTAGCCGCGGGAGTTGCGCACTGTGAACGAAAGATCCAGACGATGATAGAACGGCAGCTGCCAGTTGTTGACAGGCGCCTTCAGCGGAGACTCGTCACCTGAATAGTTATTCCCGAAATCAGGGGCTTCCCAGACCTGGGGTAACAGTGTGAAGCGATTCCCTGAATGCCCGGTCCATGCGGCATTTATGCAGACTTTCGCACTGACATTCCAGTTGAGCAGAATGTTCACGGTGTGGCCGTTGTCAAAACGAGCCGGGAATGTCAGTCCGTTGTTCTTGTCGGGGAAAGTGCGGTCAGCCCAGGCAAGTGAATAAGCCACATGTCCGGTAAGTTTTCCGTAGACCTTCTCGAATTTAAGATCAACGCCCCTGGCAGTCCCCTTCCCGGAACACAAGCGGGCATTCCACATCTCGACCGGCGGTTGCAGATAGTATTCATCACGATAGTCCACAAGATTGCGCATTATCTTGTAATAGCCTTCGGCTGATGCGGCAAAAACCCTGTCGGACGACTGCCAGTAAGCGCCGAGCGAAACCTTGTCGGCGTTCTGTGGCTTGAATCCTCTTGTCACAGGCACCCACTGGTCTGTAGGCAGCGACAGATAAGTCTCGGATAGCTGATGCACATACTGGTTAGTGCGCGCATATGCTGCTTTCAGGGCCCAGTCTTCATCCGGTCGATAACTGACCGAGAGTCTCGGCCCGAATCCAAAATCACTCTTGCCGTCGATGCCGAACATTGACAGATGCAGCCCGGCATTCATCCGGAACTTTTCGTTTATGTTCCAGTCATCCTCGACATACAGGTTGGTTTCATTAGCGGTGTATGCACATGTGGAATCCCGGCTTATTGTCTGTGTCATCCCTACCGTATGCCTGCGGTAAGTCCTTGCTGGAAGGAATGAATGCAGAATATGGTTTCCTCCGAAGCGCACCCGATGGCCGGCGTCGGACCGCCAGTCGAAGTCTGCCTTGATGATCCAGTCACCTATGTTGTTGTCGGTTCCGGTCCGCGAGTGTGTTTCGCTGACATTTCCGGAATTGTACTCTTTTACGCGCACATCGGATTTCATATTTGAAAAATATCGGGTATAGGCAGCCGTGAACTCGCCTGTCAGTGAAGGGTTGAATCTATAGTCGAGTCCGGCCTGCGCCACAAAATTGCCCCAGCTGAAATCAGATTTGTCTTTATCATCCCATCTGTATGACGATGATGACTCAGACTCATATGTCGAACCGGTTTTCAGCATATCATTTCCGAAATACACTGATGCGAATGTCATCGCCTTGCTTGAGAATCTATAAGTCACTTTTGCATTAAGATCCATAAAGGCATAGCGAAACCTGATCTTCTCCTGTTCATCTGATGAATTGGCCAATGCCAGCAACGGGATGGACAGAACATCGAACCACGGCCGACGCACAGCCACCGAATAGCTTGTCTTACGACTTATCGGACCGCTGAGATTGAAAGCTCCTGAGGTCAGGCCAAGTCTGAAAGAACCGTGATGGCCGTCATGCGAGCCATTGACGGTACGCACATCGAGATATGATGACAGACGCCCGTCATATTTTGCCGGGATAGACGATTTGAAAAAGTCTATATACCTGATTGCTTCCGGATTGAATGCTGAAAACAGTCCGGCGAAATGGTTCACCTGATACAGCGGCACATTGTCAAGCATATACAGATTTTCATCCGATTCGCCCCCGTGCACATGCATACCGGAAAGGCCTTCCTGCCCTTCGGAGATTCCAGGCTGCATATGCAGAGCCTTGATCACGTCGCTTTCGCCGAAGAGAACCGGAGTATTGACAATGTCATGCGCGGTCAGTTTCTTCGCCCCGATTTCAGATGTCGCCACAGCCGGAGCCTCAAGTCTCGACACCACCACGACCTCATCAAGCATCTCCGTTGCAGGAGCAGCATCAGGGACAACTGAGGAAGATCCTGGCATTCCGATCTGCCGGTTCCGCGACCTTACCGGAGCCATCTTGCGTTTGAGAATAATATTCTTACCTTTAATCTTCCATTCAATATCAGAATCTTTGAACATGATTCTGAGCACCTGCTTAAGTGGCTTGTCTTTTACATTGACAGAAACACGCATATCCTTTAGCAATTCAGAAGAGTACACGAAATTCTTTCCGGTCTGCCCGACAATACTTCTGAAGACTACAGCCGCCGGCTGGTCCACGGCTTTAACGGTGACATTCTGCGCCATGCCGATGACATGCATACACAGCATCACCGGTATCAGTAACAATCTTCTCATTTTTCAGCCACGGTCATTTGAGTACCCAAAATGTCATTTATCACGGCGATAAGATCTGTCGGAGTGCCCTCATAATGCAGTGAAAGCTCATAATCACTGCTATTGTCAGGCAGATTCATGACCTTCACATCATAGACAGTCTCTATTTTCCTCACCACCTCAGCTAACGGAGCATTCTCGAAGTCGATGACCTTAACCTCAGTCAACGGACTGACGGCGGAAACCGGCGTGGATTGCCGCGTCGGTTCGGCCACATGATACTCCTTATATATATAAGCAGCTGCCGCAGACAGCACCACAGTCGCAGCCACAGCGGCGGCCACTCTGAACCTGCGCCATGCCGAAACCGGAACAACACCAAACCTATGCCACCCTGATTCTGGCGAGAACCGTCCTTTCCGGTATCGCCGGACTATGAAATCAATGTTTCTATTTTCCATAAAACGTGATGTGATGACTAAGAGGTCGTAATAACAACCTTTGATTTTTACTCTATAGACGCATCAACATCAAAAAGGTCCTACGCTAAAACCGAAAAATCTTCAATAAATCAGAAAAACGGCAAGAAAAATGGCTTATGTCCATCTGCCAAGGCCTCTCGAAGTCTGGCAAAAGCCTTTGTCATCTGATTTTTTACGGTCTTGACTGATATGCCGAGTTCTTCCGCTATTTCATCATTTGTCAGACCGTCACGTTTGCTCATAAGAAATATCTCACGGCATTTTTCAGGCAGATCATCAATCGCTTTCCATATGCGGGCATCTCTGAACGATGTGTCGATCTCTTCTTCTCCTACATCCGGAATAGACTCCACACCAAGCATCTCCCGCCTGTCACGCAGATATGACAGGCAGACATTATGAAGAGTCCTATACATGAACGATGTGAAATTTTCGATTTTCCCGCCGCTCTCCATGTACTGCCACGCCTTCATGAAAGCATCCTGCTCCAGATCTTCAGCCACATCGGCATCATCGACAAGACGAAGCGCATACATGCCCAGCGGCAGATACAGCTTCTTGAATGATATTTCAAATTCTTTGGTCGTCATTGTCAGTGCCTGATGTGTTCTTTTCCCAAAACAGAGTGCAAAAATACTGATTATTTCCCAAATAGTCTTCTTTTAAGGTATAAACAGCAACATTTACCGGACCGACAATGTTATTATTACTGACAATACATAAACCTCAAACCAATAAAACTCATAAATCATGGATTTTTTGACTACTGAGAAACTGACCATTGTCGGAGCTGCCGGCATGATCGGATCAAACATGGCCCAGACCGCAATCATGATGCGTCTGACTCCTAACATCTGTCTCTACGATCCTTTCGCACCGGCTCTTGAAGGCGTTGCCGAGGAACTCTATCACTGCGGATTCGAAGGATTGAACCTGACATACACTTCTGACATCAAGGAAGCTCTCACCGGAGCAGCCTATATAGTATCGTCAGGCGGTGCAGCCCGCAAAGCCGGCATGACCCGTGAAGATCTTCTCAAAGGAAACGCACAGATCGCAGAGCAGTTCGGTAAAGATGTCAGACAATATTGTCCGGATGTAAAACATATCGTTGTCATCTTCAATCCTGCCGACATCACCGGTCTTGTAACTCTTCTCTATTCCGGCGTTGAGCCTTCACGCGTGACCACTCTTGCCGCTCTTGACAGCACCCGTCTGCGCAGCGAACTGTCGAAATATCTCAAGATTCCAGCTGATGAAATTGTCAACAGCCGTACCTACGGCGGTCACGGAGAACAGATGGCAGTATTTGCCTCGACCACAACCGTTGACGGCAAACCGCTTGTAGACATCATCGGAACACCGAGTCTGCCTCTCGAAGAATGGATCAACATCAAGCAGCGCGTTATCCAGGGCGGTAAAAACATCATCGACCTTCGTGGCCGTTCTTCATTCCAGAGCCCGTCCTATCTGTCGATCGAGATGATAGCCGCAGCAATGGGCGGACAGCCTTTCCGCTGGCCGGCCGGAGCCTATGTCAACAACGACCGCTTCAAACACATCATGATGGCTATGGAAACCACCATCAGCAAAAACGGCGTGGAATGCAAGCCCTTCAACGGAACTCCCGAAGAAGAAAAAGAACTTGAAAAGAGCTATGAGCATCTTTGCAAGCTGCGCGACGAAGTGATCGAAATGGGCGTCATGCCTCCTATTGCCGACTGGCACCGTCTGAATCCTTATATGGATCAGAAGACCTGCTGATAGTTACTTCTGACATGACGACAAAAAAAATTACTCGTCGTCACGACGAATAACTTTTTTACCTTAAATCTAATACCATGAAAAACTTATTCGCAAATATAAGTTATGAAACGAGCCTTGTCAAGCAAATTAACATAAATTCTGCTTGATTTTACAATATTTAACTTAATAATTTCCTATTCTGCAATTAAGCCTATTCTAACACGGGCGAAAGTTGTGGGATAGGAAATTATTCATTAAATTTGCACTGACGTTCGGCTTGTTTTTAACAATCCGGAACTAAACAACCGGAACCATCTATATAATCATCCAAATGGGACAAATGATCGCCATAGTGGGACGCCCTAATGTGGGCAAATCCACACTTTTCAACAGACTTACCCAGTCACGCACCGCTATCACCAACGACGAGGCCGGAACTACCCGCGACCGCCAGTACGGCAAAGTTGACTGGAACGGGAAAGAATTCTCGATTGTCGACACCGGCGGCTGGGTGGTCAACAGCGAAGACATTTTCGAAAACGAAATCAATAAGCAGGTCCACCTCGCCATCGAGCAGGCCGACGAAATTCTGTTTGTGGTCGACGCCATGAACGGCGTGACCGATCTTGACGACCAGGTAGCCGAAATTCTCCGCCGCTCAACCAAGCCCGTAATTCTCGTGGCCAACAAGGTTGACGCAGGTGACTCGCTCTACAATATCGCCGAATTCTACAGTCTCGGTCTCGGAGACCCAATGGGAGTTTCTGCTGTCAGCGGCTACGGCACCGGCGATCTTCTTGACGAAGTGGTTCTCAAAATGCCTGAAAAAGATGACGATGAGGAATCCAAACTCGATGACATACCCAAGATTGCAATCGTAGGCCGTCCGAATGCCGGAAAATCGTCAATCATCAATGCGTTTATTGACGAAGACCGCCACATCGTGACCGACATCGCCGGCACCACACGCGACTCGATCTATACGCGCTACAATAAATTCGGCTTCGATTTCTATCTCGTCGACACAGCCGGTATCCGCAAAAAGACCAAAGTCACAGAAGACATCGAATATTATTCGGTGATCCGCTCGATCCGCGCCATCGAGGCTTCGGATGTCTGCATCCTGATGATTGACGCCACACGCGGCATCGAGTCGCAGGACGTCTCCATCTTCTCGCTCATCCAGCGAAACAAGAAGGGCCTTGTGGTTGTGGTCAACAAATGGGACCTCGTAGAAGACAAATCGAAGGAAGCGATCAAGCATTACGAAGACGCCATCCGCGAGCGCTTCGCACCCTTTGTCGATTTCCCGATCATATTCGCATCGGCTCTCACCAAGCAGCGCATCTACAAAGTGCTTGAGACAGCCCTTCACGTATGCGAAAACCGCAAGCGCATTGTCCCCACATCGCAGCTCAACACCGTGATGCTCGAAGCCATTTCGGCATATCCGCCTCCCGCCAATAAAGGAAAGTTCATCAAGATCAAATATGTGACCATGCTGAAAGGCTCTCCCATACCCACATTTATCTTCTTCTGCAACCTGCCGCAGTGGGTCAAGGAACCCTACCGCCGCTATCTGGAGAACAAGATCAGAGAGACATGGGACTTCCACGGCACACCGATCAATGTTTTCATGCGTGAGAAATAATCTCCACGCATGAAAACACACTCCCTCTCTCCTCTCACCTTCTCCCTCACGCCACGACAAATCACACACTACCTTAGAATTTAACAAACAACGTCGATTATCATGAAAACTGAATCTACCACCTATTATATAGCGGTGGATCTCGGCGCGACCAGCGGTCGCCTTATCCTTGCATCGTTTGACGGAGAAAAAATCTCAACTGAAGAACTTCACCGGTTCAAACACCCGATGCTCCCCATCGCAGGCCACCTGTTCTGGAATCTGCCCGGACTTTACCACGAAATTCTTACCGGCCTGAAAGCCGCAGCTGACAAGCTCAATGCCATTGGAGCTAAAGCACAGTCTATAGGCATAGACACCTGGGGTTGCGATGTGGCCTATTTCCACGCCGACGGCACACTTGCCGGACTCCCCTACTGCTACCGCGACCCACACACCACCGGAGCTGTCGACAAGTTCTGCGAAGACATGTCAAAAGAGACAGTATATGGCAAGACCGGAATCCAGTTCATGGATTTCAACACTCTGTTTCAGCTATACACCATAGGCAAAGAACAGGGCAACGCACTCCACAACTCAGACAAGATTCTGTTCATCCCCGATGCACTGGCCTACATGCTGACAGGCGAGGCCGTGACAGAATATACCGTAGCATCGACCTCTCAGATACTCAACCCGACAACCGGCCGGCTTGATGACGAACTTCTTGCCCGCATAGGACTGAGCGAGGACCGCTTCGGCAAGCTCGTGAATCCCGGTCACCGCATCGGCACACTCACTCCCGCCGTTCAGCAGCTGACCGGACTGGGCGAGGTGCCCGTCATTGCTGTAGCCGGCCACGACACAGCCTCGGCCGTGATCGGCGTGCCTGCCAAAGACGCGAATTTCGCATATCTGAGCTGCGGCACATGGTCGCTTCTCGGCATCGAGACACCTCAGCCTATCATCAACGAAAAAGGCTTTGCCTACAATTTCACCAATGAAGGCGGCCTTGACGGCACTATCCGCTATCTGAAGAACATCTGCGGAATGTGGATCTTCGAACGTGCCCGCACCGAGCTGAAAGACGCACCGGCCAGCGTAGCCGACCTGTGTGCGCTCTACACTGAATCTGACATCGACAGCACTATCAACCCCGACGATCCGTCATTCGCCAATCCGGCCTCGATGACCCAGGCCATCTGCGACTACTGCGAGCGCACCGGACAGAAAGTGCCCGCCACAGTGGCTGACTACGTCCGTCTGATATTCCGCAGTCTGGCTCTCCGCTACAAAGAAGTGCTTGGCTGGCTGCGCGAACTCTCCCCCAAAGAAATCAACACCCTGCACGTGATAGGCGGCGGATCGCTCAACGCCCATCTGATGCAGCTCACCGCCAACGAACTCCAAATGCCCGTGGTGGCCGGTCCGACCGAATCTACCGCCCTCGGCAATGTCCTCGTGCAGCTTCGCGCCGACAGCCGTGTCAGCGACCTCACCGAAATGCGCAAGGTGGCGATAAATTCGACCGAAACAAAAACTTATCTCCCTCAATAAACGGACTAATCAAATTTTACCTAAACAAATATAAATCTATCTTATCATGAACGAAGGAACTGTAAAACAAGCTTATGAAATAGCCAAAGAGCGTTACGCCAAACTTGGTATCGACACTGACAAGGTGCTGCAGCAGATGCAGGACTTCCATCTCAGCATGCACTGCTGGCAGGCTGATGACGTAGCCGGCTTTGAAAACCAGGGCGGCTCGCTGACCGGTGGTATCCAGGTTAACGGCAACTATCCCGGCAAAGCACGCAATATCGACGAACTCCGCGCCGACGTCCTCTATGCCATGAGCCTCATCCCCGGCAAACACCGTCTCAACCTCCATGAAATCTACGGCGATTTCGGCGGCAAATTCGTTGACCGCGACCAGTGCTCTGTTGAACACTTCCAGAGCTGGATCGACTGGGGAAAAGCCAATGACATCAAACTCGACTTCAATTCAACCTCATTCTCTCACCCGAAAAGCGGCGACCTCAGCCTCTCGAACCCCGACAAGGGCATCCGTGATTTCTGGATCGAACACTCAAAGCGCTGCCGTGCCATCTCTCAGGCCATCGGTGAAGCTCAGCAGGACCCCTGTATCATGAACACCTGGGTTCACGACGGATCAAAAGACATCACTGTCAACCGCTATCTCTACCGCGAGCTCCTCAAAGACTCTCTCGACCAGATCTTCGAACACAAATATGACTGGATGAAAGACTGCGTGGAGTCAAAGGTGTTCGGCATCGGTCTTGAAAGCTACACCGTAGGCTCAAACGACTTCTACACATCATACGCCGCCAAGAACAACATGATGATCACCCTTGACACAGGCCACTTCCACCCCACCGAAAGTGTAGCCGACAAGGTGTCAGCCATGCTGCTCTTCGTGCCTGAACTGATGCTCCACGTGAGCCGCCCCATCCGCTGGGACTCTGACCATGTCACCATCATGGACGACCCGACAATGGACCTCTTCAGCGAAATTGTCCGCGCTGGCGCCCTCAACCGTGTGCACTACGGTCTCGATTACTTCGACGGCACCCTCAACCGCATCGGCGCTTACGTGATCGGTAGCCGCGCTGCTCAAAAGTGCATGCTCCGCGCGCTGCTCGAACCCACCGAAACTCTGCGCAAATACGAACTCGAAGACAAGAAATTCCAGCGCCTCGCCCTCCTCGAAGAGTGCAAGAACCTTCCCTGGAATGCCGTTTATGACATGTTCTGCCTCAAGAACAATGTGCCTGTCGGCGAAAGCTACATCGCCGAAGTGGAGCAGTATGAACGTGACGTCACCAGCAAACGATGATACTGATAGGACTCCTTATAATCGCTATCGGCGCTTTCTGCCAGTCCAGCTGCTATGTACCCATCAACAAGATCAAGTCATGGAGCTGGGAAAGCTACTGGATTGTGCAGGGCGTTTTCGCGTGGCTCATTCTGCCGTTTCTCGGCGCACTCCTCGCCGTTCCTGCCGGCCATTCGCTGACAGAGCTTTTTACAGCCGACCAATCATTCAACATCTGGATGACCATTCTCTTCGGAGCTCTCTGGGGTGTCGGAGGTCTCACCTTCGGACTCTCCATGCGCTATCTCGGAGTGGCGCTCGGCCAGTCGATAGCCCTCGGCACATGCGCCGGCTTAGGCACCATAATGGGCCCCGTGCTGCTCAACATCTTCTTCCCTGAAAACGATCCGCTTTCTCAGCTGACAATGGCTGTGATCCTCGGAGTGGTAGTTACTCTCATCGGCATCGCCATCATCGGCATTGCCGGATCAATGAAAGCCTCGTCGCTCAGCGAAGAAGAGAAGAAAGCCGCCGTCAAGGACTTCAATTTCCCCAAAGGAATCACCATCGCCCTGCTTGCCGGTTTCATGAGCGGCTGCTTCAACGTAGGCCTTGAATTCGGCAGCGGAATCAATTTCGGTTCACTCACACCTGATATCTACAAGACTCTTCCGGCCACTCTGCTTGTGACTTTGGGCGGATTCGTCACCAACGCTGTCTACTGTTTCTATCAGAACCACAAGAACCGGACCTGGGGCGACTATGCCAACGGAGCCGTCCTCGGCAACAACCTGTTCTTCTGCCTCCTTGCCGGCGCTCTCTGGTACAGCCAGTTCTTCGGACTCGCTCTCGGCAAAGGATTCCTGACCGACTCCCCGACGCTGATGACCCTCTCGTTCTGCATCCTCATGGCGCTCAACGTGGTCTTCTCCAACGTGTGGGGCATAATACTTAAAGAATGGAAAGGCTGCTCGTCAAAAACGATCACAGTGCTTGTCATAGGCATTGCAGTGCTCATCGTTTCGTGCTTCCTTCCGCAACTGATCTGACCATCAATATTTATCACATACTTATGTCATCAATATTAGAAAACCGCCCCGCGCTCACAGCCGAGGTTGAAAAAGTAGCTGAAGTAGCCGGCTATCTCTGGGAAAAGGGATGGGCCGAACGCAACGGAGGCAACATCACAGTCAACGTAACCGAATATGTCGACGACGCGATCCGCGCCATGCCGGCCATCGCTCCCGCCACTCCTATCGGTATGACTCTTCCCAACCTCAAGGGATGCTATTTCTTCTGCAAAGGCACCAACAAGCGTATGCGTGATCTCGCCCGCAAGCCTATGGCCAACGGATCTGTGATCCGCATCACCGATGACTGCGCCCACTACGAGATCATCGCTGACGAACCGGTGAAACCCACCTCCGAACTGCCTTCGCATCTTGCCGTCCACAACTATCTCATCGGCAAAGGCTCGAAGTATAAAGCATCACTCCACACTCATCCGATCGAGCTCGTGGCAATGTCACACTGCAAGAAGTATCTCGAAAAAGACGTGGCAACCCGCCTGCTCTGGAGCATGATCCCCGAAACCAAGGCTTTCTGTCCGCGCGGTCTCGGCATCATCCCCTATCAGCTCCCTGGCTCGAACATCCTCGCTGAATCAACCATCAAGGAACTCGCCGACTATGACGTGACTCTCTGGGAAAAGCACGGAGTCTTCGCCGTAGAGGAAGACATCATGATGGCCTTCGACCAGGTTGACGTGCTCAACAAATCTGCCCAGATCTACATCTGCGCCAAGAACATGGGCTTCGAACCTGACGGCATGTCTGACGAGCAGATGAAAGAGATGACAGTAGCTTTCAACCTGCCCAAATAATCAGGCGCAGGCTACCAAGGCATAATCAGCCTAAAGGCGGCCTCAGAAAGCCACCTTAATATATAAACGGTCCTGCCGGTCTGAAAGCAAAAATTCAGACCGGCAGGACCGATACTTTATGCAGAATCCCTATCGGGCTCTAAGCTCCCAGAAAGCCACAGCCGCGGCGGCGGCCACATTGAGCGAATCGACCCCGTGGGCCATCGGAATGCAGACTGTATAATCCGCATCGGCGATAGTCTCGGAGGCCAGACCGTCGCCCTCGGTACCCATAACTATAGCGAGCCGAGGCTCCTCTTTCAGCACCGGATCGTCAAGCGGAACAGACTTGTCAGTAAGAGCCATCGCCACTGTCTTGAACCCGGATTCGCGCAATGAGCCGATCGGCCCGTCAAGCCACGTCCACGGCACAAGAAAAACCGACCCCATCGATACTCTGACCGCTCTGCGGTTGAACGGGTCGCATGATGACGGTGTAAGCAACACGGCATCAATGCCAAGAGCGGCAGCCGAGCGGAATATCGCGCCGATGTTCGTGGTATCGACCACTCCGTCGATCACCACCACCCTGCGGGCATCTTTCAGCACCGCACCGACAGCCGGAGCCTGCGGACGGCGCATGGCACAGAGCACCCCGCGTGTCAGCGTATAGCCGGTCAGAGATCCAAGCAGATCACGGTCGCCTGTATATACCGGGACTGTGTCTCCGCAACGCGCCACGATGTCAGCCGCGTCACCTTCTATATGTTTCCGCTCACACAGCAAAGCCACAGGCTCATATCCGGCTTCAAGAGCCACACGTATCACTTTAGGGCTCTCCGCTATAAAGACACCCTTGTCAGGCTCAAGTTTGTTGCGCAACTGGGCTTCGGTCAATGAGCTGAAAATCTCTGCTCCGGGATGGGTCAATGATGAAATCTCTATTATCGGCATAATTCTCAATCGTTAGTGGAGGGATGTGAGCGTCAGAAAACTTTACTCCAAATTATCACAAAATTAAGTCAATATTACGGTTGTTGCAACCTCCGGGGAGCGATTTTCGCAAAAATATTTCAAATCCCGCCCAATTCTGCGTAACTTTGCACCCGCGAAATAAAAGAAACGAATTAATTTAATAGACCAAATGGCTTATAATCTTTTGAAAGGAAAGCGCGGCATTATCTTCGGCGCGCTCAATGACATGAGTATTGCCTGGAAAGTAGCTGAGAAAGCTGTAGAAGAAGGCGCTACAATCACTCTGTCAAACACCCCGGTCGCAGTCCGCATGGGTGATGTCAGCAAACTCGGCGAAAAGCTCAATGCTGAAGTGATCCCGGCCGATGCCACCAATGTGGAAGACCTCGAAATGGTATTCCAGAAATCAATGGAAATCCTCGGAGGTAAGATCGACTTCGTTCTCCATTCCATCGGCATGTCGCCCAACGTTCGCAAGAAACGTCTTTATGATGACATCGACTACGATCTGCTCAACAAGACGCTTGACATATCAGCCATATCATTCCACAAAATGATTCAGGCCGCAAAAAGACTCGATGCGATCGCTGACCACGGCAGCATCGTGGCTCTCAGCTACATCGCAGCCCAGCGCACAATGTTCGGCTACAACGACATGGCCGATGCCAAAGCGCTTCTCGAATCAATAGCCCGCAGCTTCGGCTACATCTATGGCCGCGAAAAGTCAGTGCGTATCAACACCATCTCTCAGTCGCCCACGCAGACCACTGCAGGCAGCGGCGTGAAAGGCATGTCTTCGCTCATGGACTTCGCAAACCGCATGTCGCCCCTCGGCAATGCCACCGCTGATGAATGTGCCGACTATTGCATCGTCATGTTCAGCGACCTCACCCGCAAGGTCACCATGCAGAACCTCTTCCATGACGGCGGTTTCTCAAGCATGGGTATGAGCCTCCGCGCAATGGACCAGTATGAAAAAGGCTTCGACCAGTACCGCAACGAAGACGGAACAATCCAGTACGGCTAAACCCTCAGCCAGACTGATCCAGACTATATAAGTACAGATCCCGAAACCGCCACGGCTTCGGGATCTGTCTTTTCTGTGGGTGCTCTCTATTGTTACTTTTTCTTTGATTTCGGAAACGGGAGATCATTCCATAGAGTTTCAATCACCTTAAGAGCCTTGCGGATGTCAGCGAAGTCAAGAATATAGGCTTCCTTTGCGCCCTGATAAGGACAGCCGCATTCGGCATCTGTCATCATATCGGCAATACAAGGCAATTTCTTGACGTAAGCGATATTGTCGCAGGCAGTGATCACGCATTTTTCATTGACATAGATGACGTAATCGCCCATCATCTTGCGACTGCGCACTACGCCTAATGGAGTAAGCATATCGCAGATGGATTCAATAAATTCAGAGGTACAAGCCATTGGATTTAGTCTTTGGTGAAAGAGTGTATTTCAATCATATTTCCTTCAGGGTCGGACATCCTTACATCAGGCTCTACACCATTCCAATCGGCCTCAAGCCCCATAATGTCACGATAGAATGCCACCATACGGGCATTATCAGTAGTAAACAGCCCGACGGTATTGAAATTAAATTCAGCTGCCATAGTTATCTGTTTGCATTTTTACGGTTTTCCATTATCCGTTCAAAATTCTCGCGTCCCCAGTTGAGCAGAGCCTCGACGTGAGGCAAAAGAGTTTTACCGAACTCCGTCACCGAATATTCCGTCCGGGGAGGAACATCCGGAAAGAGTTCGCGGCGAATTATTCCATCGGCGGTCAGCTGACGAAGCACTTGCGACAGTACCTTCTCCGATACTGACGGAATGTTGCGGTACAGCTCATTGAAGCGCACCGGTCCGTTCTCTGAAATCTTCACGAGAACCACCAGCGCCCACTTGTTGCCGAGCCATTCAAGCATCGGAGCCGCCTTGCAATATTCGTAGTCAAGTTTTTTAGCCATAACCGGGATTGCAAAAAAACTGATAGTCAGCGATACAAACTTTTAGGTAAGGGCCACCACCTTAGGTAAGTTATTGCATCTGCGCGGATAATCATCTATGCGCATGTTGTCACCACGCTTTCAGCATGGTCTCCTAAAAACGCAAGGAGCGACATTTCTGTCACTCCCTTTGAGCCGCGAGTGGGACTCGAACCCACGACCTTTTCGTTACGAATGAAATGCTCTACCAACTGAGCTATTGCGGCTTGCTGACTGCGGTCCGGGCCATCCGGTGTCTGCCTTATTCCGAGACCACAAAAAATAACTTTGCGCCGGCCCCGTGAGGGCTATTGCGACGCAAAGTTACTAATTTATTTTTTAATTACCAAGGGTCTGCTTGCTGTAGCTGAACTTGATCTTGGCATTTGAGAAATCAAGCGTGGCCATTACAGGCTCAGTCACATAGGGTGTTATGGAGCTTACCTGAGTGGATGTGGTGTTGTAGCCGTAGTAATAGCTGTAGTAGTTTGAATTGGAATTCACATAGAACGATACCAGCGCCGGGCAGATAACGAACTCCTCATCCTCTTCCGTAGCTTCGCCCTTTTTGATTATATCAAGAATATAATCGCGCATTGACGAGAATGTATAGCTCTTGGTGGTAGAGTTGTATGAAGCATAGAACGACGAGAGGTTGTCATTGATCTGAGTTCCGGCAAAGAATTTGTCTTTGTCCTTCTTCTTGACAAGCAGCACATAGGGCGGAGGGGTCAGACCGTAGTCATTCTCGATCTCCTGGGCCGGAATCGAGAGCGAAAGCGAGTTGACCACTGCAAGCGATCCGCTGTTTTCCTGATAGCGGCGGAGTATTTCGCGTGCCGGGAAGTTGAACTCAACGTCATAGCCGGTCGGAGCTATAAGCATAGTTTCGCCTGACTGGGCGCGCTGCTTAAGTTCTTCCGACATTTTATATACTATATTATTATTGGTGATTACCTCAGGAGTGACAGCCATATATGATCCGACGAGGTTGAACACCGTGTCACGCTGCGGATCGGTGTCAGGAATCGGCATCACCGAACGATAGTAGACGTTGATCATATTGTTGACGATTCTTGTCACACGTCCTGAACCGAATGAATTGGCAATGTATAATCCCGGAAACCATTTTGCAAACGCCTGCGGAGTGGCAAATGTGGCCTCAGAATTTTTGAACTGGTTGTAGAGACGGACACCGAATTCAGTCGGGAGAGTCACCTTTATATCCTTTATTATACTGCCCTCGCTGTCAGTTCCTATATCCTCAGCGCCGTCAATGAGCGCCGAGTACGATGTTGAACCGATAGGCGCCGAGGGATTGTAATATCCGTCAGGGGTGAAATCACTGTAGATCGGCGATGGCAGCTGCTTGTTGAGTTCATAGACCGTAAGCCCCATAGGCACCACAGAGTCTCCGGCAAATCCGTCCTTATACATAGAAAGGACGAGTTTGACAGAATCAATATAGTCGGGCTTGACATAAAATGTATCGACATAAGCCGACGGCATATACTGGCAGACAATATCGCTGCGGAGGTTGCCATATCCTTTGGCATCCAGATTTCCGAGAAGCTGAAGCACAGTGCGTGACTGAACCAGATCATTGCTGACCGGGCGTCCGCTGACGGTAAAGTTTGAGTCTATGACGATCTCAACCTCATCCTCAACCAGGCTCCCGCCGGCTGTAGAGGTGCTTTCGTCACATGAAATGACGGATAGTGTGGCTATTACGCCTGCTGAAAGCAGAGCTAATTTTTTCATTCTGATCGGAGATTAATCATCTTCCTCGCCTAAAAGCGAGCGATAAAATTCTGTGTAACGGTCTACGCGGTCTTCCTCTCCTTCATAAGCAAGGAACGGCTTACCGGAAGCCTTGGCATATTCCACCAGCGCAGGATCGACATCGCCTGTTACCTGGATTACGGCGTCGGCATAGTCGATTGCCAGACGGTTAAGGGTTGCGAAATCCACGGGGTCGGTGCTGAGAGCGGCTATATCTTCTTCGCTGAAATCACTCATGCGCAGTTTCTCTGCGAAACGCGGATCAAGAGTTCCTTCAAACTTTTCAGGCTGCAGGGCATATACGATCTTTGAATCACGGAAAATCGGGTCATCCGAATAACGTCTGCGCAGATACAGTGGAGTCAGAGCCGAAACCCAGCCGCTACAGTGGATCACAGCCGGCTGCCAACGGAGTTTTTTGACGGTCTCGGCGACACCCATTGTGAAGAACATGATGCGTTCGTCATTGTCGGCGGGCAGAAGATCGGTTTCGAGCCCCTTTTCAGGCAATGGCTGAAAATAATCGTCATTGTCAATAAAATAGACCTGCATACGCGAGGGCAGCAAGGTCGCCACCTTAATTATCAGCGGGTGGTCTGAATCATCTATGATAAGATTCATGCCGGAGAGACGAATCACTTCGTGGAGCTGGTTGCGGCGTTCGTTGATGCAGCCATATTTCGGGGTGAAGCTCCTCACTTCGAATTCTTTGCCATGAATACCCTGCGGGATGTCACGACCAAGGACTGACATTGATGTGTCCGGCAGATAAGGCGATACTTCTTGCGAGACGAATAGAACTTTTTTGGGCGCCATTTAGGATAGATAGTCTTAGCGAACCGGCCAAGGTCCATATTTTTTACAGCTGAACTCTTGGCCCAGGCTCTTTGTTATGTGATTGGATTGCAAAGTTACAATTTTTTTTTCATTTTTCCACCATCGCGCGCATCCAAACAGCAACTTTTCGACTTTCAGACCTTGATCTCACCTCTTTTAAGACTCTCAAATTTTGATATAAGCCGAAAAATTACTACCTTTGCACGAATTATCTGCTATAAGTAGACATGAGACAATTAAAAATCACCAAATCTATAACCAATCGTGAAAGCGCGTCGCTCGATAAATTCCTTCAGGAAATCGGCCGCGAAGAGCTCATCTCCGTCGAAGAGGAAGTAGAGCTTGCCCAGCGCATTCACCAAGGAGACCAGAGAGCTCTCGACAAGCTCGTCCGTGCCAACCTCCGCTTCGTTGTATCTGTGGCAAAACAGTATCAGAACCAGGGGCTCAGCCTCCCCGACCTTATCAACGAAGGCAATCTCGGCTTGATTAAAGCGGCACAGAAATTTGACGAGACACGAGGCTTCAAGTTCATCTCCTACGCCGTGTGGTGGATTCGTCAGTCCATCCTCCAGGCTCTTGCCGAACAGAGCCGCATAGTGCGCCTGCCGCTCAACCAGGTAGGTTCGCTCAACAAAATCAGCAAAGCTCTCTCGAAATTCGAGCAGGAAAACGAACGCCGTCCGTCGCCTGAAGAACTTGCTGAAAAGCTCGACGTGCCTGTCGACAAAATCGCCGATACCCTCAAAGTTTCAGGCCGCCATATTTCTGTCGACGCTCCCTTCGTCGAAGGCGAGGACAACAGCCTTCTTGACGTGCTCACAAACGATGACTCCCCTATGGCCGATGCAACACTCACCCAGGAGTCTCTGTCAAAAGAAGTTGAGCGCGCCCTCAAGCAGCTCCACGACCGTGAACGCGAAATCCTCAAAATGTTCTTCGGCATAGGATGCCAGGAAATGACCCTTGAAGAAATCGGAGCCAAATTCGACCTGACCCGCGAACGCGTGCGCCAGATTAAAGAAAAGGCAATCCGCCGGCTCAAAGGACAGAAAAGCCACCTGCTCAAAGCATATCTCGGCCAGTAATCAGCATCAACCTCAAAACCGACTCTATTTATGCTCGCGTTTTCACTTCTGCTTTCAATTACTGTTACCGTAACGAATCCACAACCGACACCCCGCCAGGCGGTGCCGGTTGTTGTTCCTATATCCCAAAACGGTAAAGAAATCAACTCGGCGGTCATCAAAGGCCAGCCTGACACACCCTGGCAGCTCGACGACCTCAATGACGACGGCCGTCCCGATGAACTCGTATTCCTCGTCGACCTGAAAGCCAACCAGACAAAGACCCTGACCGTCGACCTCTCGTCGGCCCGCCCGAAAACATCATTCACACCCCAAACAAACGCCTATCTCAAGCTCAACGACAAAAACAAGAAGCATCCTGAGATACAGGCCATCGCCTTCCCCGGCGATGTTGACAACCGCCAGATGTACAACAGCATCTACGGCCACGGAGTTGTGCTTGAAGGGCTCTATAATGCCATTCGCATCTACATGGACAACCGCCAGAGCGTAGACCTCTACGCCAAAAACACCCCGCGGCTCGAACTTGACAGCACCGGATTCTACACTACCCGCAAACAACTCGAACAAGGCTACGGCCGCGACGTGCTCTGGGCCGGAACCTCAGTGGCGCTCGGCTCGTTCCGCGGATGGCAGAACGGCAATCCGGTCACGATCGACACCGTCACCACCCGTATGCAGCGAGTGATTGCCTCCGGGCCGGTCCGCTCAATAGTCGAGGTTTCTGACCGCGGATGGGTCTACAACGGCACTCCTCTTGAAATGCGTCAGCGCTACACTATCTATGCCCGTCACCGCGACATCGATGTAGACATCACCATCACAGGCGCACCCAAGTCATACACCTATTGCACAGGAGTGCAGAAACTCGCCACTGACAACCAGGGCTTCGTCACCCAGGCCGGTCTTGCCGGAAGCTGGGGCACAAATCTGCCTGACAAAGGAATGCCCGACATCACCGACACAATCGGACTCGGTATCTTTGTCCCGGCAAGCTACCTGCGATCTGTCAAGGAAGATGACGTAAATTATCTGACGCTTCTGAAATCCGACGCCAAGGGCCGCATACGCTACAGCTTCATCTCCGGAGCCGAACGCGACAGCGCCTCACCCCACTCTGCCGCCGAATGGTTCGACTACCTGCACCGGTGGGAAAAAGAGAAACGAAATCCGGTAAAAATAACAATCAAATAAAACAATTCGAGAGGATGCTTGTTTATCAGGCATCCTCTCAATTTGTTAGACCCCGTTCCCCAATATTTGTTAACGCTGGGGTCGCATATCTCTGAGTGATTT
>CAMXAZ010000010.1 GCA_947179295.1 uncultured Muribaculaceae bacterium | reverse complement strand
ATGTTTTACAGCAGCTTATAAAAAGAGGCTGCGCCTATTTTGACACAGCCTCATCGGAGACGAATTGCCTATGTGGTTCTTTCAAAGACTGAATAGTCCTATTTATAAGTGCATTATGATTGCCGATCAGCGAAGACGGTTGTAGGAATTGAGCAGTTTGATATCTTTTGCTATTCCGCCGAGACCGAGAATCTCGAATATGACGGCTACCGGGAGAAGGATATCCCAGACTGAGAAATGGGCGTCCATTTCCTCGGCTCCCGCCTGCTTGAAAAGTATGAAGCAGACCACTGCGATGCAGCATAGCGTCAGAAGCAGGCTTATGGTAAGCACCGTCCGCTGCAAGGGCAGATTGCGGAAAAGGAATATGTCAACTATAAGCAGTATGACGGCTGCGGCTGCCGGTATCAAAAGCCCATACTCATACATGGTGTAGAGTTTTTCAGTGACAACCGGCTGACCGGAAAGATAATCTACTTCCCCATAGGGCACAATCACAAATATCATCATCGCTACAAGGGCGAGGAAGATATAGACGGTCTGGATGCGTTGGATCTGCATAACGTTTATATTTTTTTGAATTGATGATTTCATTCAACAAAGGCCACCATGACCTTCGGGAGGTCAAAAGTACTAAAATTTTAACAATTGAGCGCATGATTAGTTGGCATTTTTCTGTAATTTTGTCCAAAAATCACTGATTCATGAAAGCAGAACGCCCCCTTATACTCATAACCAATGATGACGGAATCGGATCACGCGGAATAGTCCACCTCACGCGCATAGCGGCAACATTAGGCGATGTTGTGGTCGTGGCTCCTGACAGCGCGCAGTCGGGCAAGTCATCGGCCATCAGCGTAAACACCCCTCTCTTCATCAACGAGCATCAGCCGCTTGACGGCGCCCGCATGATGAGCGCCAACGGCACACCGGTCGACTGCGTGAAGCTCGCCATGTTCGCAGTGCTTGACCGCAGGCCCGATCTGATCCTTTCCGGCATCAACCACGGATCAAACGCCGCTGTCAACAATATCTATTCCGGAACAATGGGTGCCACAATGGAGGGTTGCCTACTCGGAATACCCTCGATAGGCTATTCGCTGCTCGACCATTCGCCCGATGCCGACTTCGAGCCGCTGACACCTTTTATTAAAGAAATAACCGCCAAAGTGCTTGCCGGGGGACTGTCTGAGGGCATCTGCCTCAACGTGAACTTCCCCACCCGCTGCACTCCGAAAGGCATCAAAGTTGTGCGCGCGGCCAAAGGACGGTGGACTGAGGAATATGCCACTTATGCCACACCCCACGGCACCCCGTTCTACTGGCTGACGGGTAAGTTTCACAATGACGAGCCTGACAATCAGGAGACCGATGAATACTGGCTGAAGCAGCAGTATGGCACGATTGTCCCGATCCGTCCGGATCAGACAGCCACAGACATGATAGCCCGCGTAAGGGATCTCTTTTCAGAGGTCTGAAAAGCGGGTGTGGCGAAGCAGATAATATTCAAGCAGGATATTCGGTCGGCCTGACAGCAGGTCGGCCCGCGGGTCTGTGTCATAGGCGGCCTGCATACGTGAGAAATCACGGTGAGCCCTGACTACAGCCCGTGCATTGCCGAAATCAAGACATGCCATGAACTTGGCCCACGCCAAAGTATCGAGCAGGCGGCGCCACACCAGACGGCGCGTGCGCCCGCGTCGCGGAAGATTCTTGCGGAGCATCAGCAGATTGTTGCGGAAATTCAGGTAGGTCTTGCGCGGATTAGACGCCGGCAGACTTCCGCCTCCCAAATGGTAGACGGCTCCTGACGGAAGCGCCCACAGCTGTCGGCCGGCAAGCCTCATGCGCCAGCAGAGATCAATCTCTTCCATATGGGCAAAGAACGCACTGTCAAGCCCTCCCACCGAAAGATAAAGACTATTGTCGACCATCAGCGCGGCTCCGCTTGCCCAGTCGACCTGCAAAGGGCTGTCATACTGCCCGCAATCGGTCTCGACAGTCCCGAATATGCGTCCGCGGCAATAGGGATAACCGTTGCGGTCAAGAAAACCGCCGGCAGCTCCGGCATATTCGAATTTCTCCGGTTCGGTAAGCGACAGGATTTTCGGCTGAACGCCTCCCGCTTCCGGATGCGACTCCATGAAGTCGAACATGGGCGTAAGCCAATCGTCCTTGACCTCGACATCGGAATTGAGAAGCACACTATATTTATAATGTGGCGCCACTTCCTTTATGGCAAGATTATAGCCTTCGGCAAAGCCGTGGTTCTCGCTGAAGAGAATGGTGCGCACATCCGGGAAATCGCGTCTGAGCAGCTCGACAGATCCATCGGTCGATCCGTTGTCGGCCACTATGACATCCGCTATGGCCGACGAAGTGTGGCGCACCACCGACGGAAGATAGGCGCGCAGAAATTTCTCGCCGTTCCAGTTGAGAATTATAACGGCCACACGGGCCTGGACCGATTCAGCCGCAACCGTCATTTCAGTCATTTCACAACCACTCCTTCCGACTCTTCTCCCTCAGGGTTCATGGCGAGAATCGTCACCGGGGCCACAGTGTTTGACAGTTCCGGCTCCGGAGCTATATTGACACGCAGATAGTTATCTGTAAATCCGGCCATCGAGCCGTCATGGCGCGGATGCTCTATCAGAAGTGGGCGCGTTGTCCCGACGAAACGCGATGTGAAATCCTTCAGCTTCTTTTCAGAGACGGCGAGCATCAGACGTGTGCGCCGGTGCTTCTCTTCCTGACTGACGGCATGAGCGATCTCCAGTGCCCGTGTGCCGGGACGCTCACTGTAGGTGAACACATGCAGGCGAGAGATGTCAAGCGACTCGACAAAAGCCTTTGACTCCTCAAACAACTCCTCGGTCTCACCACGTGCGCCCACAATCAGGTCGACCCCGATAAACGCATCAGGCATCACCCGGCGGATATGCTCGATCTTGCTGCGGAAAAGCGCCGTGTCATAGCGTCGGCGCATCAGGCGCAACACCTCGTCGCTGCCGTTTTGCAGAGGTATATGGAAATGAGGCATGAAGCGCCGCGATCCGGCCACGAAGTCAATCAGCTCATCGGTAAGCAGATTCGGTTCGATCGAAGAAATGCGATAGCGTTCTATGCCTTCCACCTCGTCGAGAGCCTTGCACAGATCAAGGAATGTCTCGCCGGTGCCACGGCCGAAGTCGCCGATATTAACGCCGGTGATGACAATTTCCTTGCCTCCCTCGGCAGCCACCTCGCGGGCCTGCGCCACTATCTCCTCTATCGACCCTGAACGGCTGCGACCGCGGGCCATAGGGATAGTGCAGTAGGAACACCAGTAGTCACACCCGTCCTGCACCTTCAGGAAATAACGAGTGCGGTCGCCACGCGAACATGAAGGGCTGAAAGAGCGTATCTCCTTTGTCGGCGTGACAAAAGTGGCAGCCTCCTCATCCGAAGAAGCGCCAATGACCCGGTCGAGATAATCGGCAAGTTCGAGTTTGCGGTCCGTACCGGCCACAACGGCCACTCCGGGCAGCGAAGCTACCTCGCCCGGCTTAAGCTGGGCGTAGCATCCGGTAACCACAATCTTAGCCTCAGGATAACGGCGCGCAAACGACCGTATGGCCTGACGGCATTTCTTGTCGGCGATCTCGGTGACACTGCATGAATTGACCACGATAAAATCGGGCTTGTCACCCTCATGGACACGCTGAATTCCACGGGAGGCAAATATGCGCGCCACCGTGGAAGTCTCGGCGAAATTCAGCTTGCAGCCAAAAGTATGGAACAGAGCAGTCTGATTTCCAAAAGTTTCCTTATCAATCAAGGTGTATGTCTCTTTGAAGTATGAATTAGAGGTTGTTAAAAAACACCCTCTTAAGGTTGCTTAATCAGTAAGCCTTTTTCAGTCGAAGTTTTCGGCCTGGATAGGAATCGGACGCTTGAGCACCTCTTTAAAAGAGATAAGGGTTTCGGTGCGTCCGACAGCGCCAAGGCTGATCTGATGTATCACTTCAAGAAGATGCTCGTTGTTGCGGGCGAAGATCTTGGCGAAAATGTCATAGCTGCCAGTGGTGAAGTGACAGTCGACCACTTCAGGTATATCCTTAAGCAACTGGACTACCTCATTGAATTTCGAAGAGTCCTGCAGGATAAAACCGATATATGCACAAGTCTCGTAGCCGACAGATGCGGGGTCGATTATAGTCTCAAAGCCCTTTATGATGCCGGACGAGGTCAGTTTCTGTATGCGCTGATGTATGGCTGCGCCTGATACATTAGTCTCACGAGCTATCTCAAGAAACGGCTTGCGAGCATTGCTGGAAAGCATTTTGAGGATCTTGAAATCCAGCATGTCAAAATGTTGTCTTGCCATTAGTTTTAAAATTTGCTCTATAGGTGGTTTATTAAAAATGCATTTGTTTCAATCGGGCCGCAGCCCGTTTTACAATGCAAAATTAGCCAAAAAATCACAATTATTAATACAAATCTTGGGTTTTAATTATAATTTTTAATCTTCACGCCTGAAATTCAAACGCTAAACACCGTCCGGTCGATTGTTTTTACAATAATTAAGGCTGTATATCCCGTGTGCTCTTTGTCTATTTTCGGATAATGTTATATCTTTGCAGAGATTTTCCTGACAGATACTGAGATTCCACCTCCATTCCGAGGCCTTCCATCTTTCCAAAGGAACTACGTCTATCTTACTATTAAGGTGCAGTTTTGAGATATTCTCAACTATATATCATCACAATAGTGCTGCTGTGTGCCCTCTCCGTAGGTGCATTCTCGCGCTCCGTAAACCCCGACTCAATCGCCGGGGCTGTTGATGTCATGCAACCGGAATCCATTCCGTCGCCACTGACCCCGCCTACAGAAATTGAGCCTCTGCCCACATCCATCGCTGACAGCCTCAGCCCTGATTCAACCGAGACATCGGATGCCGGAGAAATTGTAGCCCGGAGGCCTGACACACCAGCTGACATCACTGCAAACCCTCAGTCAGCACCTTCTCCTGAGCAAATCGCATCACCGGATTCGGCTATACTCAATGCCGACTCAACCGGCATAGCCGCTGACAGTCTTGCCAGCCAGATAACGCGCCACACCTACACCCCTGACACCACCCGCCGGTCACAGCTGAGCCGCCGCCGCATCACTCCCCCCGAAAAGGGATCGAACATCGTGCGCACAAAGGTTGACCTCGACAATGCCGTCGACTTTTCGGCCCAGGACTCAATGGTGCTCATCGGGCGCAACACCGCATTCATGTATGGCGACAGCAAAGTCAGCTATGGCAACATCAAACTCGATGCCGAGCAGATCGAGATGAATCTCGACAACAACACCGTCTATGCGATGGGCGGCGTAGACTCTGTCGGCGACCTCTTCGGCACTCCCGTATTCGAAGACAACGGGACATCCTATGAGGCAAAGACAATGCACTACAACTTCAAGACCGAATACGGCTACATCACCGACGTCATCACCCAGCAGGGAGAAGGCTATCTGACCGGCGGCCAGACAAAGAAAATAGACGAAAACACCTTCTATGTCCAGCACGGCCGCTACACCACCTGCGACAACCACGATGACCCGCACTTCTATCTCCAGCTGACCAAAGCCAAGGTCCGTCCGGGCAAGGACGTGGTTAGCGGTCCGGCTTACATGGTGCTGGCCGGACTCCCGCTGCCCTTAGCTGTGCCATTCGGCTACTTCCCCTTCTCTGAAAAATATTCTTCCGGCATCATATTCCCCACCTTTGGCGATGACTACAACCGCGGCTACTATCTCAGCAACGGCGGCTACTACCTCGCACTCAGCGACAACATCGACCTCGCACTCACCGGCGAGATATACACCCTCGGCTCCTGGGGACTGCGCGCTGAATCGCGCTATGTCAAACGCTACAAATATTCCGGAGGATTCAACATCTCGTATCTCAAGACCATCACCGGCGACAAAGGAATGCCCGACTACACCAAGTCGACCAACTTCCAGGTGCTCTGGAACCACAGCCAGGACTCAAAAGCCAACCCAAACATGAGTCTCTCGGCAAGCGTAAACTTCACCACCAGCGGCTACACGCGAAACGACCTGAACTCATACTACTCCAACGCCTTCACCGAAAACACAAAGAGCAGTACGATCAACATGACCTACCGTTTCCCCAACTCAAAATGGTCCGTCTCGACAACTGCCAATATCTCACAGCGCTCTCAGGACTCGACACTTGCCGTCTCTTTCCCCAACTTCACCATAACCATGTCGCAGCTCTACCCCTTCAAGCGCAAACGCGCCGTGGGCGAAGAGAAATGGTATGAAAAAATCAAACTCTCCTATTCCGGCCAGTTCAACAACTCCCTGACCGCAAAGCAGGACGAATTCTTCAAGAAAAGTCTCATCAAGGACTGGCGCAACGGTATGCGTCACAGCATTCCCATCAGTGCCACCTTCAACCTCTTCAAATATCTCAACCTCACACCGTCGATCAACCTGACCGACCGAATGTACTCGACCAAAGTCCGCCGTCAGTGGGACCCGAATGCCTCTGCCGAGGTACTGGACACCACCTATAATTTCTACAACGTCTGGGACTTCAGCGCCGCAGTTTCGCTTGACACCAAAATCTACGGCTTCTTCCAGCCGCTGCCATTCCTTGGCGACAAGGTCAAAATGATCCGCCACGTGCTCACCCCAACGATCTCTTTCACCGGATCTCCAGACTTCGCATCGAAGTTCTTCGGTTATTACGGATCATACCAGTATCCCGACGCCAAAGGAGAGATGCAGACACGCACCTACTCCTACTTCCCCAACTCACTGTTCGGAGTCCCCGGCCAAGGCAAAACAGGCGCCGTAAGCATCTCGCTTGCCAACAACCTGGAAATGAAAGTCAAGTCAGACAAAGACTCGATCGGAGAGAAGAAAATCTCATTGATCGAAAACCTTTCGCTGTCACAAAGCTACAACTTTGCCGCCGACTCAATGCGCTGGTCAAATCTCAACACCTCGATAATGCTCCGTCTGGTCAAGAACTTCAATCTTAACCTTTCGGCGACCTGGGATGTCTACACCTATGCGCTCAACTCGGCCGGCAACCCCGTGCGCGTCAACAAGCTCCGCATCTCGCAGGGCAAAGGATGGGGCAAGCTGTCAAGCACAGGCACATCGTTCAGCTACACATTCAACAACGACACTTTCAAAAAGCTGTTCGGCAAAGACAAGGATAAAAAAGACAAGAAAGACAACGGCAAAGCCCAAAGCATGGACCAGGAATTTGCCGAAACAACCTCTGACTACGAAAGCCCCACTCGAAAAAGCAGCAAGAAAAATTCCGGCATGGAATTTGACGATGACGGCTACATGAAATGGAGTGTGCCCTGGAATCTCACATTCAACTACTCCGTCAATTACGGCTACGGGGAATTCGACTACAAAAAGCTGGAATACAAGGGCAAGATCACCCAGAACCTTTCTTTTTCAGGCAACATCAGGCCGACGGCCAACTGGAATTTAGGCTTTTCGGCCAGCTACAACTTCGATACCCGCAAACTCGCCTACATGAACTGCAACATCTCGCGTGACATGCACTGCTTCACCATGCGCGCAAGCTTCGTGCCGGTAGGCCCATACAAGAGCTACAACTTCCACATCTCAGTCAAGTCCTCGCTCCTGCAAGACCTCAAGTATGACAAACGCTCGTCATACTCCAACGGTGTGCAATGGTATTGATCGAATATATCGCATTGCAGTAAACATTTCGTCTCCAATCAGTGTTATTAGACTGAATCCGCTTTTGCACCCCATCGCAAAATTGCCGGACCAGATCACCGACAACTATTATTTATCACTACTTAATAACACTAAGAGATGAAAAAAATTCTACTTATCATGTGTGCTGTTTTAGGGATGGCCTTTGGAGCACACGCACAGAAAGCACAGCTCCAGATCGGTTACGGCGGCTACACTCAGATGGATGCCACTGACATGCACGACGGAGGATCAGTCAACAGTGCCTGGGGTGCTCTGACCACAGCTGTCAACTTCAAAGTAATGCCCAAGACCTACCTCGGTATCTCATACACTTTCTCATCGGCGAGCTACAAGCATTCCGACGATGCAAACGCCTATTACCACGTGATCATGCTCAACGGCCGTTACGACTATTGGAGAAACCGGGTAGCGACACTTTACGGACACATCGGTATCGGTGTTGACATCACCCACATGGCCGGTGACGACTGGTCTAAAAACAAAGCCTACTTCGCATTCCAGGCCTCACCGCTCGGAGCAGAAGTTAATCTCACACGTGTCACCAGCATTTTCGGTGAACTTGGTTTTGGCGCGCAAGGTCTGCTTCAGGTCGGTGTCCGCTTCAACCTCTGAACCGAAGCCCCACACAGCATAACCGCAAATGAACATCTGTCATGAGCGATAAGATTTCTTACGAAGAGCGCAAAGACCTGCCGGATTCCGTATTCGGACTTCCCGAACGCCGGGAATATCCTATGCCTGACGCAGCTCACGTACGTGCCGCCGAAGCATATTTCCGATATTGCCCCGAAGAGCTGAAGCCGAAACTGGCCCGCGCCATACTCCAACGCGCCCAGGACTACGGTGTAGACATCGAAAGCCCTACCATACGGTCATATGCCCGTCAATAATATCAGACACCCTTACATATATTATATTATTACGGTTACACAATCACACAGTCCCGGCCCTGAAAATTAGAAATTCGGCCGGGACTGTCTGCATACGCCATTTTACCGCAGCCGTGCGCAATGACCATCCAAGATTAACATCAATTATGACTATTTTTGCGAACTGATTAACAATTTATTCCTATTTTTGTAAAAACAACATCATCACTTTTACAGATGGAAAAAGATCTTAAGCCTGACGACTCGACTCTTGTGGCACGTCTGAGAGACCCCTCGACATGCCGCGCGGCGTTCAATGACCTTATCCGTCTGTATTCCGAACCGCTTTATCGTCTGATCCGCCGCACTGTCCAGCTTCATGACGATGCCGATGATGTTCTTCAGAACACATTCTTAAAAGCCTGGCAAAACATCGAAAACTTCCGCGGAGATGCCAAACTTTCAACATGGCTGTATAAAATCGCAGTAAACGAAAGCATCTCCTATCTTGAACGGGAGAAAAAAAGACGAGGAATCTCACTCGATGACGATGAATCTCAACTCATAGCTCTCATTCAGGCAGACACCAACATTGACGGCGACGAACTCGCACTCAAACTCCGCAACGCCATAGCCACGCTCCCAGAAAAGCAGCGTCTTGTTTTCAACATGCGCTACTATGATGACATGAAATACGAACAGATGTCAGAAATCATGGGAACATCTGTCGGAGCCTTGAAGGCATCATATCATCTTGCCGTAAAAAAAATCGAACAATTTTTTGCAGACTCTGATTAAACTAAATTCCATCCGGAGAGTCTAATCATAAAATTGTAATCAATTTTAAGCTTCAAAAAACAAGAGACACGATGAAAGATATATTGACAAAGGCAGCTCGAAATGACGGGATGACCGTGCCAGACGGTTATTTCGATGATTTTGCCGCACGCATGGCCGCTTCACTTCCTGAAATGGAGTGGGAAAAGCCTCAGCCTAAAGTCATGCCACGCACTGCATGGCAGCGGGTGAGACCATATCTGTATCTTGCCGCAATGTTCATGGGTGTATGGTGCATGATGAAAATGTTTGATCTGATGCGCACCGACTCTTCCGGGCTTTCAATTGACAACAACCCTGTCATGACTGCCGCTTTGAACAACGATCACTTTATCAACGAATATTTTATAAACGAAGGAGACATCAGCGACTATCAGCTGATGCAGGATCTCTATGAAACAGGTTTTGACCCATCTGTCTGTGAAGAAGAACTGACCGATGAATTCACAGACTCGACCGTGATTCCGGAAAATCCTGAATTCCCCATTTCTGACATCTGATCCATATCTCGTCCTTATCAAACCACCGCACCTTCATGAAACAGACCATCTTTTCCATTGTCTTCTCAATAGCCGCCGCTACAGTTTCACCACTGTCAATCCAGGCTCAGCGCCCGTCAGAGCGTGAACGGGTGACATGGATGAAAGAAATTCAGCAATACAAGAACGATTTCCTCATCAAAAAGCTCGCGCTCAATGATGAACAGAAAGCGTCTTTTCTGCCTCTTTACAATTCAATGGAAGAGCAGGTCAGAAAAGTTCAGGAGGAAGCCGAGCAGCTCTATCAGCAGACCATGCGCAAAGGAGACAAAGCTACAGATCTGGAATATGAAAAAGCGGCTGAAGCAGCCTATGAACTTAAAGGCCGCGAAAATGAAATCGAGATGAAATACTTTAAGGATTTCAAATCCATCCTTACGCCACAACAGCTCTTTAAGCTCAAGGATGCCGAACGCGATTTCACCCGCCAGCTGATGCGCCAGCATCGCCGCCAGCAAAAAAGATAAACACTTTTACTGAACTTCTTTTCACACACTTCTCTATTTATTTCATTTATGTATGCCAGTAGAATATTCTTTCTGCTGTCTGTTTTCGCATTCCTTTCTCTCTGCAAACCGCTGGATATGAATGCTCAGACAGCCTCCCGCCCGGATTTTGCCTATCCGAAAACTGTCAGCCGGCAAGCTGAAAAAGACCTTTCGACAGCTTTGGAAAAGCACGATGGCCCGGCTACTGTGCGGGCTCTCATTGACTATTATCTCGCCGAATCACGGATTGACGCTCTTAGGAACGCCAATGCCATCAGCAAAATTGATTCCGTTGCAGCGCTGGCATCCGATCCGGTGTTACGCTCGATGCTTACCATGCTCGAAGCCGACATCTATGCCTCGACCTATTCAGCAGCCCGCTGGAAATTTGACAGCCGCGATCTGCCGCTGACTCCACTGCCCGAAAATTATCAGGAGTGGAGCGGAGAACAGTTCCGGATGAAAATCAATTCGCTTATCGACACGGCCCTACTCCCTGAGTCAGAGCTAAAAGCCTCTCCGATCAAAACCTATGCCTCAGTCCTGTCGCTCGGCAAGACTCTCAGTACCCGCAACGAGACTCAGATCTACTACCCTACCATCTTTGACTTCATAGCCAACAAGGCCATAGGACTGCTGAAGGAGACCGGACGCATGAGCAATATCCTTTCATGGGGACTGCTCACACGTCATGACCTGTATCTCAAAGTGCCATTCAATCGCTTCGACCCGACAGCAAGCAGAATACTCGACATATATGCATCTTTGTTAAGATTTCATGACTCAGTCTCAGCTCCGTTCATTATCACTGACATCAACCGCCTGGACTTCATCACTTCACACGTATGGAGCGGAGACAATCTGTCGTCTTCGCCGACAGAGCGCAAGTCAGAACTGCTCAGAACTTTATATGAAGAATGCAGCACATCTGAATATTCCGGAGACATTATTCTCGCCGTCAGAAACAATGACGATAAAATGAAAAAATGGCTGGCAGAAGCTATTCGCCACAACCTTAAAGCCTTCCCGACGTTCCGCCGCAACAACAATCTCAGAAATAAACTTTCAGAGATCGAAATGCAAGGCATAGAACTCTCTCACCCGACTGTCTCAGCGCCTGATTCAGAAGTTACGTTCAGACTTTCCGTTTCGAACGTCAAGTCAGGCAAGCTATATATATATAATGTGTCATCCTCTCCCATAGCCGAGCAAAGTTATAATTGCATCGGTCTTCCCTCTCTGAAACCATTGGCGGTAATTCCGTTCAGCGCATCGGCCTCTGCCGCTATTCCGTTCAATGAAGAACTGACACTCGGTTACAGATTCAACAGTCCCGGTCAGTATGTGGCTATAGCGACTATTGACGGAGCGCCACGCAAAAGCCGTAACTGGTACCATAAAATCTACATTTCTGATTACTCCATAGCCGCTTCTTTTTTTGACAAAACCGAAATCTGGGCACTTCGCGCTTCAGACGGCGCTCCTGTGGAGGGGGCCAAAATATCAGTCATTCCGGAATCATCACGCAAAATAGAAACTCCCCGTCTGATCGGCACCACCGCAGCTGACGGCTCTGCCAGCTTCCGGCAAAACGGATATGCAGTGATGTCAAAAGACGGCGACAGCTTTGCACTGCCACTCTGGGTCTATGACAACCGAAACCGTCGCAATTCGCCCGAATGGCGACAGACCTCATCAGGCTACCCCTCTCTTCCGCTCTATCACCCCGGCGACAGCGTGGAATGGATGGCGATATGCTATGAATATAAAGGTCAAGAGCATAGGCCTCTCATCAATAAAGAAGTTACAGCGATTCTCCGCGATTCAAAATACCAAGGCATTGACACAGCAAAAATAACCACCGATTCTTATGGGCGCGTGAACGGACAGTTCACTTTGCCTAAAGAAATTCTAAGCGGAAATTTCTGCATTTCAATAGACAATAACAATGACCCGGTCCGCTTCATGGTGAGCGACTACAAGCTTCCTACATTCAAAATCATACTTGATCCTGTAGAAAAAGACTATCCGGCAGCCGGTGACGTCAGCATCCGCGGGCGCATTCAGACCTATGCCGGCTTCCCGCTCGCAGACGCAAAAATTTCTGTGTCCCTTGCCGCCATGCAGCCGTTGCGGTGGTGGAATCGCTCTGCACCTGTTGCATTCCAGACGTTGGAGGCAAGTTCTGATGAATCGGGCGAATTCGACATCGTGATTCCGAAATCCACACTCGCACTCAGCCCTATTCCCGGCGGTCTGTTCAACGCCGAGGTATCAGCAATGTCAAATACGGGTGAAAGCCAGCTTGCCAAAACCGTATTTTCAACCGGACTGCGTTATGCCATCCGGGCATCTGTGCCTGCCGATATTGACATCTCGGCTCCAACCACAGCCATAAAAGTAGAAGTCACAGACTATCGAGACTCTATCGTAAAGATGCCCGTTGATTTAGCCATCATCCGTGACAACGCAAAAGTCTTCAATGCCACAATCATGCCCGGCAAGCCCGTCATAGATCTCACCGGAGTAAAATCAGGCAGCTACAGACTGGAATTCTCCATAGCTGATTCAACTTTGGCTGCTCCGGTTTCACAAGAAGCGGTTCTCTACCGTCCCTCAGACAAAGAAACGCCCACACCTTCCAGGCTGCTATGGTATCCGACAGCAGATGTGAAAGCCTCGGAGGCTTCAGGCGAAGGCGAATGGCTCTATGCCGTCAATTGTCCGACCAACCTGCTCGTCACGCTCCACACTCCTGACTCCATACTGTCACAGTCATGGGTGAAAGCCGATGCCGGAATGAACAGCCTGAATCTGCATCTGCCCGACGGGCTCGAATCGGCCACTGTCAGGATCGCCCTCACCGGCAACTACCGGAATGAATCGGCTACTCTTACCCTCAGACGCGACGTCAGAGCCAAGTCCATACACTTCGTTGCAGAATCTTTCCGCGACCGCACCATACCCGGATCGGAAGAGACCTGGACATTCCGTGTCACAGACCGGTCAGGCCAGGGCCGGCAGTCGGCTGTCATTATGGACATGTATAACACCGCACTTGACGCACTTGCAAAAACAGACTGGGATTTCATACCGTCTACATCCTGGGGCGGAGGCTATTCGTTCAGATGGTCTCAGCCAAATCTTGATGCCAAAGAATATCAGAGCGTCTACTATCGCCCAGGCAAACTTCTGGCTGAAAACAATATCACCTATCCGGCCTTCGACACCTATGGGCTCCCTGTTTTCGACCGGTTCGTGACCACAAGCGGCATCCGCATCCGCGGTGCAAGTCTCTATGGCTCCCGCAGCATTAAAGCCGTTGATGAATTAAATGTTGTCAGAGAACACTCCGAAGAGGTTGTTGTTGAAGAAGCAGCTATGGACTGCGGAGCCGCCGTGACATCAGCCACAAATTATATGACCGCAGCCAAAATGGCTGACAACATAGCCTATGATGAAGAAAGCATCGCAGAAAGCGGATCAGGGGCTGAGCAAAAATCAGCCGGAGAGGCTCCTTTCACATTCAGAGACCGGGAAGTCCCGCTCGCCTTCTTCAAACCGATGCTTGAAACCGCCGCTGACGGACGTCTGTCACTGACATTCACCGTTCCAAACGCCAATACAACCTGGGGACTCCGGGCCGTGGCATTCACCGACTCGTTGCTTTCAACGACTTTCATGTCTGAGGTCACTGCCTCCAAACCGGTCATGGTCCAGCCCAACCTTCCACGCTTCCTGCGCGTTGGCGACAAGGTCTTTATCGAAGCTTCCGTCATGAACGGCAGCGATGAAAAGCTGTCGGTAAGCACTACAGTCGAGCTGTTCAATCCGGCTGACGGCAGTACGCTCGTCACCTATAGCCGGCCGGATTCGATAAATCCCGGCAGCGCAACCACCGTCGGTATAGAGTTCATCGCACCGTCTGACATGCCTCTTGTCGGTTATCGCATCAAATCAGCTTCTGACCGCTTTGCTGACGGCGAGCAGACCCTGCTGCCCATCCTCCCGGCTGTCACCCCGGTCATTGACACCTATCCGTTCTATATAGCGCCTGATCAGGAAAAATTTTCAATGGACCTCCCGGTTACACCTGACAACGCCCGGATTACGCTGCAATACTGTGACAACCCGACATGGTACGTGGTCACGGCACTCCCAGGCCTGCTCGAACTTGAGGCTTCGACCGCCAATGAAGCCGCAGCCTCCATTTTCTCCGCAGCCATAGCCTCAGGCCTCCTGCGGGATAATCCGGATCTTGCCGCAGCACTCAAAGAATGGAACTCAAGCAGCAAATCAGGAGGCATGCTCACATCAATGCTCCAGCGCAACGAAGATCTGAAGCAAGTTCTGCTCGCAGCCACTCCCTGGATGACAGATGCCAAGAACGACACCGAACGAATGAGCCGACTGGCACTGCTGTTTGACGGCAAAACAGTCAGACAGACAATCACAGCCAACATCGCTACCCTCCGCAAGCTTCAGCGCAACGGAGGCGGCTGGGCCTGGTATTCGTCAGGCAAGGAGGCGTCTGCCTGGGCAACCGAAAATGTGCTCCTGCTCTTCGGCCGTCTGCTTGAACTCGGATTCCTCCCGGACTCACGCGAGCTTGACTCCATGATCATTTCGGCGCTGAAATGGATGGACAAGGAAACAAGGCGTGATTTCAACAAGTATCCTGACGGAGATTACACCTCATATGTCTATATGCGCGGATTCTACCGCAATCTTTCAGGCGCACCGGCGGCTGATTCAAAAATAGTCGGCAAGACTGTGCAGCGCATATTGTCAGACTGGAAAACCTCATCCGTCTTTGACAAAGCTGTCTACGCGATGATCCTCAACCGGAACTCCTATCAGTCAGTAGCCCGAAATGTGCTTGCCTCTCTGAGTGAGTATGCGGAGACATCGCCAGAAAAAGGAATGTGGTGGCCGTCGCTCGACAACATGACCGTCTGGTCTATGGGCAAAACAGGCACTACAGCCCTGATTCTCGATGCTTATGCAGCGATTGATCCGTCGTGCAAGGAAATAGACATGATACGCCAGTGGCTGATACTCCAGAAAGAAGCGAAAGACTGGGGCACATCCGTCACCACATCATCTGTGATAGCTTCAGTCTTGTCTACGTCACGCAACTGGATCAGCCCGGCCGGCCGCACCAAAGTCTCGGTCGGAGGCAAGACCGTTGAACCGTCTGACATCGAACGTCTGACAGGCTCATTCCGTGCGCCTCTGACGCTGAAAGCAGGGAAGCCATCTGATTTTAAAGTGAGCCGCAGCGGCAACTCTCCGGCATGGGGCTCGGTATTCTATCTCTACACTGACTCCATGACATCTGTCAAGGCGGCCTCCTGCCAGGCGCTTTCTGTAGGAAAGAATCTTGTGCTCAAAGGCAATGCCGGCGAAAACAACACATCTTTCGCTGACACCCTGAGAGTAGGACAGCGGATCAGTGTGACACTCACACTTAAAGTAGACCGCGATATGGATTACGTCACAATAATCGACGAGCGTCCGGCCTGCTTCGAACCGGTTGAACAGTTGCCGGAGCCGATCTTTGCAGAAGGCATCTGCTTCTACCGCGAAAACCGCGACTCTTCAACAAGAATTTTCATTGATCATCTTCCCAAAGGCACCTATGTGCTGAGCTATGACATGTGGGTAAACAATGCCGGACAGTTTGCCAGCGGCCTGGCCACAGTCCAGAGCCAGTATGCCCCGCAGCTCTCGGCCCATTCAGCCGGATCTCAGCTCACAGTGACACCGGCCAGATAAAAGACTCCGGAATCCGGTTCCACGACAAAGCCGGAAACAGATCCTATCCTTGACCGCACCTCAGAAGTCTGACAATGCTTTTGAGGTGCGGTTCATTTGTATTCGGGAATTTCATCAGGGCGGAAGACTATGGAAGCTGATACCGGAGAAGTGGCCATGAAATATCCGAGACATTTGTCACCGCTGAACATAGCGGGGCCATTGCTGTCATTCTTCAACGCTTCGAGATAGTCATGCATGGCGCGGGATATCGGCAAGACTGAGCATGTGATCACGTCCCCATCGAAAAGCACTGTGTCGTCATCCTCTTCATCCGTATCCTTGCGGGTGGTCATGGTGATGAAAGTGCTTATGCCGTCCACTGCACTGCGGTCGTCCATCTCGCCCCACTGATATATCTTTCCGTTGCGATAAAGTTTTATCCAGTAGCACTCTCCTTCGGTAGCTTCATTGTCATAGAACCGTCCCTGAAACACAGCCACCTGATCGTAGGGCATTTTGATCCAGTTGAACTCAAGACTTTCTATCTCGGTCGGCGCATACATAGTGGCGGTAGCCTCGTAACGGCAGCCGGCTCTCTCCACGGCCAAACGATAGTCATGCCCCACTGTTCCCGGTGTAGGATCAACGAAGAAACCCTCAGAATCTGCATGGAGGTCATATACAGTTCCGTCAGTCAGATCGGTCAGTGTCACCACTGCATCCGTGAGATGTGTACGGTCCATCGGCTCATCCATAGGAGTCGTACCGGTGATGGCTACCTTCGCCCCGTCAGGAGTAAGCTCCGCCTCAATAACGGTCAACGGTTCTATATCGTGATACTTGAAGTCAAGTTCCTTTTCGCACGATGCGAGCACGAGCATCATGCACATCATTGCCGGAACGCTATATTGTTTCATAATCATCAGAATTTAAGAGTATATGATACCGAAGGGACAAGACCATACATTGCATGCAGCACTGCTCGTGTTCCGGATGGTTTGGACGCATCATCCTCGAAGTAGACCATAAACGGATTGTAGCGGCAATAGGTGTTATAGATTCCGAATGCCCATTCATATGTAAGTTTCTTCCCGGTATGAGTATAGGTTGCTGAAAGATCAAGACGATGGGTAGGAGGTGTCATATAGGAGTTTCTCCTGGAATAGTAGTAACACGTCTCGCCGCTGATTTCATACTTCACATCAGGAGCCGTCAACGGCTGGCCGGACATAAAAATCCAAGAGCCGGAAAGATTCCAGCTGTCAGACAGTTTATATATGGCAGTGATGGAAAAATCATGACGGCGGTCGTTGGTGGCATTATACCACTGACCGTCATTGATGCCGGGAATCCTTGTCTCTGTACGCGAAACAGTATAGGAGACCCATCCGGTGAGGCGTCCTGTATTCTTGCGCAACATGAACTCCGCCCCGTAGCTCCGGCCACGCCCTCCAAGTATAATGCTTTCGATTGCGATGTCAGAGAAGGTACTGCGGCCATCCTTGAAGTCGTAGACATTATCCATGCTTCGGTAATAACCTTCGGCCGACCAGTCAAACTCGCCGTTCCCGGTCATGCCGCTGTAGCCTATGCCGTATTGCAGCGAACGTTCCGGCTTTACGGCTGCCGATGTAAGAGCGTAGCGGTCAAAAGGGAAAGAGGTGGCGCTGGAGCGTATGGCATGAAGATTCTGAGTCGAGATGCCGAATCCGGCCTTCAGGTTATGCAGCTGCGTGATATTATATTTCAGATTGAGCCTTGGCTCAAGCTCTATGTATGTTTTGCCGTCAAACTGATTAGGGATGTCATAGGCGCTTTGGAATTCGTGGAAGCGATTTTGCGACAACACTGATGCCACATTGAGGCGCAGGCCGGCGGTGACATCAATCTTTTCGGCAAACGATCCGGAATATTCCGTCCAGACAGAGTTTTCCCAAAGTGACCTGATTTCACGCTCGCGCGAAGCATTGAGCATCCATTCCGCCGACTTTACCTTCAGAAGTTCTGACCGCAGGCCGAACTCCAGTCCGTGCCATTCGGATATTTGCCATCGCATCCTTTCGTTGAGGGAGTAATTATGGATGTAGGTCCACATGGCTTCATTGACATCCATCATATTCATCGTCATTTCAGGACTGAAATGAGTCAATGCCGCAGTTGTAGTGAATGTAAACCGGTCATTGGTACGGGCCACCCAGTTGACCGATCCGCCGAGATTGCCCCAGTATAATCCCATAAGGTCGGCAACCGCCATGTTGTCGTGGCTGATAAAGAACGTGCCGTCGATCAGATGACTTGGAGAAGGACAATAGCGCAACTTGGCCGACACATCATAGAAATTCATAACTGTGCTGCGGTATTGCGGAACTATTTTCAGAAATGCATCCACGTAAGAGCGCCGCGCAGCCACGGCAAACGAAAGTTTGTCTTTCACAATAGGACCTTCGGCCTTGATCTTGGCGGCGAGTATTCCGATTGAGGCTGACCCATGATAATTTTCCATATCCCCGGCAGCGAGGGTAGTTTCAAGTACCGAAGATGTCGCATCACCATACATAGCCGGGATAGCGCCTTTGTAGAGGGTAGCGCTTCCGAGAGCATCGTCATTGAAAGTCGAGAAGATCCCCATCACATGACTGGGATTATATAGCGATATGCCATCGACTAGAACAAGGTTCTGATAGGCGTTACCGCCCCTTACCTCAAATCCGCCACCGCCTTCACCCTCGCTGCGGACACCGGGAAGCAATGTAATCGACTTGATGATATCGGCCTCGCCGCCAAAAGCCGGAACCTGTATCATCTTTGACAGTTCAAGCCGTTCAGCACCGAGCCTTGGGTTACTGATTCGCTGACGGGCAGAGTTGCCGGTGACAACAACCTCATTAAGTTCCGTACCCATTATGCTGTCACTTGGCTCCTCAGCCGAAGCTGTCACCGTTGCACAGACCAGAACCAAACCTAAAACTCCTATTTTCTCTATCATAAATTTTTACGTAGGTGAACTTTAGCAGACAAAACATTATTGTCATTTCAAGATTGCAGATCCGGCAGTGCCTGAACCGGAAATCTCGTTTTTACGCTGGACTTTTTTACCATATCCGATGATGTAGGATACAGAAAGAGTGTATCTCGCATGATATTGAGTCCCAAATGTGGTGCGGTCAAAGCTATAGTATTCGCTTGACAGTGTTTCCCTGAGGTCCTCCCATGATGTATGAGCAAAATTATAAGCTGACGCACTTATATTCCACCCCTTACTGCCCCAGCCGATTTCAATCTGATATTTTGACTGAGACTTACTGATAATTCCACTATGGTTCTGCTGATATTTACTTGGAGTCTTATACCAGCCGGTAATGTAAAAGTTGCCGAAATAGTAATTGAGCTGTGCGGTGCATGTCAGTTGATTGCTACTCCATGCGTATTCGCCGGTGGTTTTGCGAATCCAAAACTGCGGGCGCAATTTTCCTACAAGTTTACCGTCGAAGAACTTGCCTGTCGCACTGGCTCCGATATAGTCGCTAAAATAGTTGCCGCCATTGAAATATTGACGTAACATGGTGCCATCCGGTCCTGTGGGAGAATAAACAGACACAATTCTATTCTTTATCAGGCCGAAATAAGCGTCTGCCGATAACTGCCACCGGTTATTTGGCAACCATGTATATGACAGTAGCACGTTTGTGTATTTGTAATCCTTCAACTCCGGCGTTCCACGATACCACATCAGTTCATCCTGCTGAAGCATGTTGGGGCTCTTTTGTGATGAGTTTGGAAACATTGAGCCATAATTGGCTGTCAGATAAAGTTGATGCTTGTCAGTCGGTGACCATGTGGCATTAATATTTGTCTGCGGAAAATTATTGTCGGCATTGATTCCTGAAATCCTGTTTGTTTCCCATATCCACGCCAAGCTCGCTCCGACATTCCACTTTTCATTAAAAATATGCTGATAATTTTGTCCAAGAAAATATATCCCGACATCATATTTCTGCTCTGATGGAGAATTGCCATAATAGTTAATGGTATTCCAGTCGTGCTGTACACCGAAATTCGTAAAGAGCTGGTTGGCCTTGTCGGGGTCCCAGTTGAGATGAAGATAAACACTCAATTTATGAATGTCCTCCTTTGCATCATTTATAATTGAAAGATCATCATGTGCAGTATAACCGGAGTTTAGATCATTATGTCCGTATGTATAATTTGCTTCTATGTTCAGCCCGGCCTGCTTTGACAGCATAAAGAAATACTCTCCGCTGTATTTTAAGGCCAAGTCTTTTGAAGAAGATTTTGTAAATGACTCTGTGGCCAACAACATTACATCCGAGTATGTCAGGGTGTTACCGACGTCATTTCGAGGCACATTTGTCAGGCTGTATGCTATGCTGTTTGATATTTGGATCTTCTCTGTGGTATACAATGCTCTGAAACTTATGTCATTGCTATTATTGCGATAACGGCCGGATTTCATTTCGGATGTTCTGGCAATATCTTTTGCACCCGTTCCATACAAGTCTGTAAACATAAATCTCTCAACCGAATTCTGGCCGGTATGCCTGTTCGTCAGATAAATTTCATCGGCAAATAAATCAAATGTCATTCTTTTGTATGCCATCTTTGAATAGACAGAACCTTCAACTTGATTCACCCCGAACCATTTGTTGGCGTTAAGCTTTGTATATCCTCCCCATTCGTATTTTTGCATTACAAAGTTGATGACATATTTAGCCCCTTGAAAACGTGCGTCTGAGGGATGATTATAATACTCTACTTTCTTCACATCCTGTGTTCTCATGCCCTTCAAGTCTTCAGAAGTCGCCGGAACAAAGTCAATGAACACAGAGACATTTTGTCCGTGGGCAGTCTGTATGACCTGACTAACCGGGTCAACGCTAATCTGTGGAATGGACATCTGAGACAACAGTGATACTGCATTTTGAGCAGCATTTTTCTGACGGGCCATCGGTATATAGGTAGAGACCTTTGCATTTGTGCGCTGCATTTGCGCCTCAACAACCACCTCGTTAAGATTTTGTATTGTAATTGAATCCGGCTCTACTGATTGCGCCACTGCAATCAACGGCGAAAAAGCGAGGGCCGAGCTCAATACGATTATTATTACTTTCATATTAAAATTGTAAGAGGTACCTGAAATACATTTAATCCATCTGTTCATAGTCAACGATCGTATCTTCTTTGGCCCAATGAAGAGATTAGTCATATAGAATACGTGAGCCAACTATGCCACGTCTTAGTTTGCAGGTCGTAGGAAACCTTTGATGCAGATGTAACAATAGCAGCCCACGCTATACACGTGAGAACCACTATGCTATCCTTGCATCGTTTTCTGAATTTCCTACGTTCGCAAACTACAAGATAAGCATAACGCTTCTTTTTTTCTAAAATGTAGAGGAAAGGTAAAACCTTTTCGCCGACAAATTTAGCGATAATATTTGGGAATGAAGGTGCAATCGCAAATAAAAATCATCTCCAAGCCCAATTGACTGGCCCAATTTTATTGTATCTGAGATACTTCATAGGGCCTTAATCAGTGTAACGGATAGCAACAAACCACGGAAAAGGTTGTATCGTTACAACCTTTTCTGTATTTAGCTGGCAATTTCAAAAGTGTCTTACTTCTCTGAAATAAACGAGTCTTTAAAGCCAAGGAAATAAAGAACTCCGTCAAGTCCGATGGTCGAAATAGACTGTTCGGCATTGGCTTTGACCTTAGGTTTGGCATGGAATGCTATACCAAGTCCTGCGGTGGAGAGCATCGGCAGATCGTTAGCTCCGTCGCCGACCGCAATAGTCTGCGCAATGTTCACATTCTCCACCTGAGCTATCAGTTTCAGCAGTTCGGCTTTCCTGCGACCGTCGACAATCTCACCGAGATAGCGCCCGGTCAGTTTTCCGTCAACGATTTCAAGCTCATTGGCATAGACATAGTCAAAACCATATTTCTGCTTGAGATAATTTCCGAAATAGGTGAAACCGCCTGACAGGATTGCAGTCTTATAGCCTACACGCTTAAGCACCTGCATCATGCGGTCAAGACCTTCTGTTATAGGCAGATTCTCGGCTATCTCCTGCATCACGCTTTCATCAAATCCTTTGAGGAGCGCCACACGTTCGCGGAAACTTTCGCAGAAATCAATCTCACCTCTCATGGCCCGTTCGGTTATAGCCTTGACCTGGTCGCCGACACCGGCTCTGATGGCCAGTTCGTCAATAACCTCAGTCTCGATAAGAGTCGAGTCCATATCAAAGCAGATCAGTCTGCGGCAACGGCGGAAAAGAGTGTCTTCCTGCATTGAAATGTCAAACTCTTCTTCCTGTGAAAGCTGCATGAAGCGTGCCTGCATCGCAGCCGTATCTCTCGGCATACCGCGCACTGAGAATTCGACACACGATTTTGACAGCGGCTGCTCTTCCTCGCCCAAAGGCATTCGTCCGGTCAGACGCTGGATGGAGTCGATATTCATGCCCTGCTCTGAGATTTCGGCCGTCACGTTGGCAATCTGCCTGGCCGTCAGCCGCCGGCCGAGAATCGTTATTATCCAGCGGTCTTTACCCTGCATACCGACCCAATTCTCATATTCTTCAATACTTACCGGAGAGAAACGCACATTCACATTCAGTTCGGTAGCCTTGAACAGCAGTTCCTTCATGATGTTGCCCGAAACTGCCGAATCAGTCTTTATCAGAATGCCCAGTGAAAGGGTATGATGTATGTCGGCCTGCCCGATGTCAAGAATGCCGGCATTGTAGCGGGCAAGAATTTCAGATAGAGCCGATGTCACACCCGGATGGTCCTGGCCGGATATATTGATAAGAATTAGTTCAAGCTGAGGCGTTTCCATATCTATATATGAGAAATAATTGGATTTTGGATAACAAAGATACGAAGTTATCTCTGATTTTTTGGTAATTTTGCATGTGTAATTTAACAATCGCAAATATATGGCACGAGAATGGAAAGAAATCAAAAAGTATGAGGATATACTTTTCGAACAATATGGCCGCATTGCCAAAATAACCATCAACCGCCCGCAGGTCTACAACGCATTCCGCCCGCAGACAAACCGCGAAATGCTTGAGGCTATGGCTTATTGCCGGGAAGCGTCTGACATCGGTGTGATCATACTGACCGGCGCCGGCGACAAGGCTTTCTGCTCAGGCGGTGATCAGAAAGTCAAAGGCATAGGCGGATATATCGACGAGCAGGGAGTGCCCCGCTTGAATGTCCTTGACCTTCACAAGGCAATCCGCTCGATTCCCAAGCCTGTCATCGCTATGGTAAATGGCTATGCTATCGGCGGCGGCCATGTGCTCCACGTGGTCTGTGACCTTACCATCGCCTCTGACAATGCCCGCTTCGGCCAGACAGGTCCGAAAGTAGGCAGTTTCGACGCCGGTTTCGGCTCAAGCTATCTGGCCCGTTGTGTAGGCCAGAAAAAAGCGCGTGAAATCTGGTTTCTCTGCCGCCAGTACAGCGCCGAGGAAGCCGAACGGATGGGTATGGTGAACAAAGTCGTACCTTTCGACCGTCTGGAAGACGAGACAGTGGAATGGTGTGAAACTATTCTTAGTCGCTCTCCGATGGCCATCCGCATGATCAAACGCGCGCTTAACGCCGAACTCGACGGCCAGCGCGGTATGATGGAATTCGCAGGTGATGCCACCCTCATGTACTATCTCATGGAAGAAGCGCAGGAAGGTAAGAACGCATTCCTCGAAAAACGCGACCCAGACTTCGACAAATTCCCCAAATTTCCGGGCTAAAAACCTATCTGGACATATGCAGGCCACATGGTGTAAATATGAATTATTCTTCCGGTTCACTGCCATAACCTCACGTGAACGCATGGACCGGAAGGATACATATTATATAAGGATATCCGACAAGGCCCACCCTGCTGTTTTTGGCATCGGTGAAGCCGGACTTTTCCGCGGACTGAGCTGCGACGACCGGCCGGGCTATGAAGAGATGCTTGACACAGTATGCCGCAACATCGACACCTACCTCGAAAATCCGGGCCTGCTGGCCGACTGGCCGTCAATCAGGTTTGCCGTCGAGACTGCCGCACTTGATCTCAGAAACAACGGACACCGCATCCTTTATCCCTCTGACTGGACCGAAGGCCGGGAAGCCATCACGATCAACGGCCTCGTATGGATGGGTGACCGCGAAACCATGCGCGAACGTATAGCCCGTAAACTGGCTGACGGCTGCGGATGCGTGAAAGTCAAAATCGGCGGAATTGATTTTGAAGAAGAGATCGGCCTGCTGCGCTATATCCGTTCGCAAGCACCCGAAATCACACTCCGGCTCGATGCCAACGGCGCTTTCACCCCTCAGGAAGCCGATGAAAAACTCAGGCGGCTTGCCGAATTTGACATCCATTCCATCGAACAGCCGGTAAGAGCAGGTCAGTGGCAGGAAATGCAGCGTCTATGCCGCACCTCCCCCATCCCGATCGCTCTTGACGAAGAACTTATCGGCCTTAACGGCACTGAAGAGAAGCGCCGGATGCTTGAAACGATCCGCCCGCAATACATTGTGCTTAAACCCACCCTCTGCGGTGGCATCGGAGGTTCGGAAGAGTGGATCAGACTTGCCGGTGCCGTCGGTGCCGGATGGTGGATCACCTCAGCCCTCGAATCAGACATAGGGCTGAATGCCATTGCCCAGTGGACCGCAACTCTCGGATCAGACATGCCGCAGGGGCTTGGCACAGGTCAACTGTATGACAACAACATTCCCTCACCGCTGTCCGTCAGCGGCGACCGGCTATCCTACAATCCTGCCGGAAAGTGGGAAATTCCTCAACTGGCATGGAAACAATTCTGACACCCGAAGCCGAAAAGTTCATTGAAGAGTGGAATAGTCCGCCCCCCTACGTCATCGCCCGCACTTCAGGATCGACCGGCACGCCTAAAGAAATCCAGCTCCAGAAAACCGACATGCGGGCCTCGGCCAAAGCTACTATAAAATTTTTCGGCCTCCACTCCGGATCATGGCTACATCTGCCGCTATCACCGGATTACATAGCAGGTAAAATGCAGATTGTCCGCGCTCTTGAATCAGGTGCCGCACTGACCGTTGAGGAAGCCTCCAACCGTCCGCTGTCGGATCTCAGCCTGAACAGCGGTCGACGGATTTCACTGCTGCCTGTGGTGCCATCGCAAGTCAGCGGAGTGCTGTCATCCGGGTTCGCAGACCGCATTGACAACATGATCATAGGAGGGGCACCGCTTGCCCCGGTTGACGAACAGCGAATAATCGGCTCCGGCATACCATCTTTCGCCACTTACGGCATGACCGAGACGTGCAGCCATGTGGCGCTGCGCCGGCTCGGCTCGGAATGCTTCTCGGCGCTCCCCGGTTTCAGCTTCTCGACAGATCCGAGAGGATGCCTTGTCATAAGCAGTGAGACGATGTCATTCGGGCGGCTCGTCACAAACGACATAGTAGAACTTGACAGCCCGCAGACATTCCGCTGGAGAGGACGCATTGACAATGTGATCAACTCCGGAGGCCTGAAAATAAGCCCGGAGGAAATTGAAAAAAAGATTGCCCGCCTGTTTCCTGATGGAACGTCTTTCTACATAACATCACGCCCAAGCGACCGCTGGGGCGAAGAGGCGGTCCTTGTCACCGATATGCCCGGACCGACTGACAATCTGATGGCTATGATTGAAGCCGAAGTCGGGCATCTCCGAGCTCCGAAGGCTCTGATTTTCGATCCGTACATACAGCGTACTTCATCAAAAAAAATCATCCGGAGAAAATTTTAGGCCTTTTCATAATCCTGAATCGGTTGATAAGTGTTATCTTTGTAATTACTCCGTTTACATCTTCCGGTCCGGAAGAAACTCACTTTCAACTATCGTTTTATGACTCCGGAAACAGGCCCCTATCTCTATGGACTTTTCAATGACAGCTTCCCGCCTGTCCTTGACGGCGTCACTTTGACAGTCGAAAACTATTGCCAATGGCTTGCCGCAGCAGGCCACAAAGTTTGTGTAGTCACCCCCTGGACTCCCGGACCCTGTCCTGAAGGAGACTTCACCATGTATCGCTATCTCTCGCTCCCCATCTACAACCGCCACCCCTATCGCTACGGTTATCCGAGATTCGATCCCTTCATCTGGCGCAAACTGCGGTCCACGCCTTTCAGGCTCGTCCACGCCCACTGCCCTTTCTCGTCAGGCCGGCTTGCCGCTTATGCCGCAAGAAAGCATGACATCCCGCTCGTGGCCACATTCCACTCCAAATACCGTACCGATCTCGAACGCTCTCTTCCGGGCCCGATGGTAAAATATCAGATGAAACGTCTGCTCGAATTCTACAACTCTGCCACCGAAGTCTGGATTCCACAGAGCGCCGTCGAAGAAACTCTCAGAGAATACGGTTACACCGGAGATGTCAAAGTGGTAGAGAACGGCAATGATTTCAGCGAAGGAATTTCAGATCAGTCTGCCTTCCGGAAAGAAGCGCGCAGGCATATAGGCCTCGCAGATGATGAATTCGGGCTTCTATTCGTGGGACAGCACATTCTCGAAAAAGGTATCGAAATCATAGTCCGTGCGCTCGCAGGCCTTGACGGCCTGAAATTCCACATGAATTTCATAGGCACCGGCTATGCCCTGCACGACATGCAGGAACTCACTCGTGAACTGGGACTTTCAGACCGGGTGACATTCCACGGAGTGATTGACAGCCGTGAAGAGCTGCGCCGCTTCTACGCCGCATCCGATCTATTTCTCTTCCCCTCGTTCTATGACAATGCGCCCCTCGTGGTCAGAGAGGCAGCGGCTATGTCCACACCCTCCCTTCTGCTCGAAGGCTCTACAGCCGCCGAACTTATCAGAGACGGCGAAAACGGCTTTCTGACCCAACGCACTCCCGAAGCTTATGCGACCGCAATACGCGCCATCGCATCTGACCCGATCATGAAAGAAAAAACCGGACGCGGAGCCCGCGCCACTCTTGCACGTTCATGGCACGACGTCATGGATGAAGTATTAATCCGCTATGCCGAAATAACCGACCGATATGAGCACAACTGTCACAAAAAATAAAAACACCACTCCATCGGAGCGCAGGCAGGTGCTCGGACTTATATGGAAAATACTCATACCTATAGCCATAGGCATCGGAGTCGTGGTGTGGCTGTTTCACCGGGAATTCAAACCGGAGGTGTGGGACTCGATTCATTTTGACGCCCGTGTCATAGCCTGCATTCTTCTCGCATGGCTGTTTATGATAGGCCGGGACTTCGGTCTGACATGGCGTTTCAGAGCCTTGACTGACCATCAGCTCTCGTGGCGCAAGGCCCTGAAAGTCGACATGCTCTGTGAATTCACTTCCTGCGTGACACCATCAGCCGTCGGCGGAAGTGCCCTTGGCATGGTCTATCTCAACCGTGAAGGCATAGAATTCGGACGCGCCACCACGCTGATGATGACCACCCTCTTCCTCGACGAATTCTTCTTCGTGCTCTCCATTCCGGTCATCATGCTGCTCGTGCCATACAGCGAACTTTTCGATTTCGGACACGGCAGTTTTACCGTAGGTCTGCAGTCTGTGTTCTGGGGTGTCTATGCGATAGTATTCCTCTGGACCTCGATTCTGTTTTTCGGCATCATCATAAGGCCCCACGGCATCCACCGGTTCCTGAACTGGCTGTTCCACTTCAGACTGCTCCGGAAATGGGCCCCGAAAGTAGACCGGCTCGGACAAAACATGGAGGCAACCGGGCGCGATCTCCGCAAGCGGCCCATGAAATGGTGGTTTGAGACATTCGGCGCCACAGCTCTCTCCTGGTCCTCCCGCTACCTCGTTGTCAACGCTCTTTTCCTTGGCTTTGCCCCTCATGCCGACCAGCTGATTGTTTTCGCCCGCCAGTTCGTGGTATGGATATGCCTGATGATAAGCCCCACCCCCGGCAGCGCCGGCATCAGCGAATGGCTGTTCACCACCTACTACGGCGACCTGATCCACAGCGCCGGCATCGCTCTGATAATCGCTCTGTTCTGGCGCATCATAAGCTACTACGTCTATCTGCTTGTCGGAGCATGCATACTCCCCTCTTGGATTCGCGCCAGTTTTAGAAAATCTTCCCGAAACAATTAGAGGTTGTAAAAAAACAACCTCTTAATAACAACCAAACCGCAATGAACCGATCACATCTACAATTCCGCTTATGGCTATGGATCATCCCCGTCATAGCCCTGATATATCCGGTAACAATCAATGCCGATGAAGCGCATGGCGTCTATATGCTCCGTCTTGATGACGAGATAGGCTCTTCAACCTGGCGCTATACCAGGCAGGCTCTTGATGAAGCCTCGCGTCTTGATGCCGAACTGCTGATTGTGCATCTCAACACCTATGGCGGATCAGTGGTCCACGCCGACTCAATCCGCACCGCACTGCTCAACTTCCCTCGCCCCACAGTGGCATTCGTTGACAACAACGCAGCTTCGGCAGGAGCGCTCGTCGCACTGGCCTGCGACTCAGTGTTCATGAGGAGCGGCGCCTCGATGGGAGCCGTCACAGTGGTCAATGGAGCCAACGGGATGGCCATGCCTGACAAATATCAGTCATACATGCGGGCCATGATGCGCGCCACTGCCGAGCGGCATGGAAAAACCATTAGCCCGGACGGAAAGTCGGAATGGCGCCGCAATCCGCTCGTGGCAGAAGCTATGGTAGATCCGCGGGTCAGTGTAGCCGGTCTGATCGACTCGACAAGGGTGCTGACATTCACGGCTGACGAGGCCGTTAAATGGAACTATGCCGACGGCAAAGCCGAATCCGTTGACGAGATTATGCAGCAGCTCGGCTATCATCCGTCATCATATGCCATCGAGGAATATCACCCGACATGGCTCGACAATTTCATCGGGTTTCTCACAAATCCGGCAGTGCAGGCAGTGCTGATCATGCTTATTGTAGGCGGAATCTATATGGAACTCCACTCTCCCGGAGTGGGCTTCCCCTCGGCGGCAGCCATAATCGCAGCAATACTCTACTTCCTGCCATTATATATAAGCGGCATAGCCAGCTCATGGATAATCCTGCTGTTCGTCTTAGGCATAATGCTGATCATTCTTGAGGTTTTTGTGGTGCCCGGCTTCGGAATCACAGGCATAGCCGGAATCTCTTGTGTCTGCGCGGCTGTGATCCTCGGTCTAATAGAGCACTACACCTTCTCTCTCTCCCACATGAACGCCGATGCCGTATGGAGTTCGATGGTCATCTTCCTCGCCGGCCTCGGTCTGGCGGTGATTGCCATCTGGTATCTTACATCGTCCTACGGTCCCAAGTGGGTGCGCCGCCACACAGAACTGATGCTGACCCAGCAGGTGGATGAAGGATATATCGGCGTGGATATGACGCCGGCCGCCTACATCGGTCTTGACGGAACGGCTGTGACAGACATGCGCCCGGCCGGAAAAGTAGAAATCAACGGAGATGTGCTCGATGCGGTAGCCATGCAGGGGTTCATCCATGCCGGATCAAGAGTGAAAGTCAGAAAATACGAAAACGCGCAGATCTATGTAGCGGAACTGTAATGCCGGACATCGGCCTAACGCACCAGCAAATGGCCGACATACACACATCCAAGCCCGACGGTCATACTCGCAAGAGCATAGACTATCGAAAGAAAGCCTTCTGACATACCAAGCAGGAGATAGTTTTCATTTACAAAAGTAGAGAATGTTGTAAATCCGCCACAAAAACCTACCGTGGCAAGCAAACGCAGCTCCGGGCTCAAAAGATCTGACTTTTCGGCAAAGCCATAGATCAGACCAATCAGCAGGCATCCCGCCATATTAACCGCGAAAGTACCCCAGGGAAAAGCCGCAGCGCCTGCATTGGTCTGTATGACATGGCTTAGCCCATAACGGCATACACCGCCAAACCCGCTGCCCAGAAAGACTATCAGAAAATCAGTCAGATTCATTTTCATTCGATTTTACGACTGCAAATTTACGGATTTGTCACATTTTTATTATTATCTTTGTGCAATTTAGAGTTCCAATCTTTTATCATGTATAAAAAAGTAATTTGCGCGGCATGCAGTGCCGCATTGTCTCTCGGTTCTTTCGGTGAGACTATCGACATAAGGACATTGAACTATTCCGGCCCTTTTGAAGTGGCCACACCGTTCATGCTTGACAGCGTCGACGCCAATTCAGCCAAGTTTGACACTCTGGCTCTTCTGAAGACTCAGATTTCCATGAAAGCTGCTGAAAAAGGCAGTAAGTTCACAGATCAGGTTCTTCCGGCAAGCCCGACTCCGGCACTCCATCTCCTGAATTTCACTCTTGACAACGGGCGCTATTTCAACGGCTCGCTCAAAGTCAGCGGCATTAAGAACCGGGAGATCTATATTGACGGCAAACTCATCACAGACGAGAAACTCGCTCTGGCTCCGGCCACACACTCCATAACTGTCAAATGTCTCACACTACCGGGCAATCAGCCCGACTCGGTCAGAATCACACTTGAATCCGATGGTAAGAATGCGGTCACAATCAATCAGGAACAAGGGCGCCGCTACACTCTTCAGGATGTGATGACAGGTCAACGTATCCTATCGGCAGCCCTGTCTCCAAGCGGTAAATATCTGCTCACCACCTACAGTTTTACCCATGAAGGAGGCGACAATACCGTCAAGACCGAGGTGAGTGAACTATCGTCAGGCCGGATGCTCTTGTCAAGCACCGAAACTCTGCGGTGGATGCCTGACGGCGATCAGATCTATCTCACGCGCAATGTCAATAAAAAACTCCGGTTTATCACTCTCGATCCTCTGACCCATGAAGAACGAGTGATTGCTGATGACATTCCAACTCATTCATTCATGCTGTCGCCTACAGCCGATTTCTTTGTCTACCTGAAGAATCAGGACGAACCCCAAGAGAAGAACGCGGATCTTTATGAGATCGTCAATCCGGAAGACCGTCAGCCGGGATGGCGCTCACGCGCATCGTTGATGAAATTCGATCTGGCAAGCGGACTCAGTACCCCGCTGACATTCGGCTACCGGAATGTCACTCCGGCCGGCATCTCTGCTGACGGAAGCAAACTCCTTTTCATGGCTTATGACACGAAAGTGGAACAGCGTCCGAGCTCGGTTGTGTCGCTATATCTTCTCGATCTGAAATCCGGCAGCTGCACAACGTTGCTTGAAAATGAAGGATTCATCGGTGGCGCATCCCTCTCGCCCGACGGAAAAACAGTTGCGCTCACAGCCTCTCCCGAAGGGTTTGGCGGTGTAGGAAAGAATCTGCCTGACGGAATGACTCCGAACATGTATGACAACCAGCTCTATGTCATGGACATCGCTACTAAGAAAGTCTCGCCTCTGACCCGCGACTTCAATCCGTCAGTTGAAAGTTTCACCTGGAGCAAGGCTGACGGGAATATCTATTTCACTGCTGAAGACCGCGATCTCAAATCGCTCTACCGCGTCAATCCGGCCACCGGTCGCATTGACAATCTGAAAGCACTTGAGGAATATGTAATGTCATTCGACCTTTCAGACTCAGCTCCGGTGCTCGTCTACTCCGGTCAGGGAGCGTCTAATTCCGACAGACTCTATTCTGTCAACCTGAAAAACGGACGCCAGAATCTGATCGAAGACCTCAGCGGCAAACGCCTTGAAGGAGTGCGGCTCGGAGAGTGCAAGGCATGGCCGTTCGTGACATCGCGCGGTGACAGCATCAGCGTGCGCTACATCCTTCCGCCTGATTTCGACCCGTCGGAAAAATATCCGATGATTGTAAATTACTACGGCGGATGCAGTCCGACAAGCCGCACATTCGAAAGCCGCTATCCACACCACGTCTATGCCGCCCACGGCTATGTGGTTCTGGTGATCATTCCGAGAGGCAGTGCCGGATTCGGGCAGGAATATGCCGCTCACCATGTCAACACAGCCGGTGAAGGTGTGGCTGATGACATCATTGAAGCCGTAAAGGCCTTTACCGACGGACATTCATGGGTAGACGGTAAGAAGATCGGCTGTATCGGCGCTTCATATGGCGGATTCATGACCCAATACCTGCAGACAAAGACCGACATATTCGCAGCCGGAATATCTCACGCAGGTATCAGCGACCACACAAGCTATTGGGGTGAAGGCTATTGGGGATATTCATACAGCGAAGTCAGCATGGCCAACAGCTATCCCTGGACACGCAAGGATCTGTTTGTGGACCGCAGCCCGCTCTTCAATGCCGACAAGATCCATACTCCCCTGCTGTTCCTCCACGGCGATTCTGACACCAACGTGCCATTCGGAGAAAGTATCCAGATGTACACGGCCCTGAAACGCCTTGGCCGCGAGACGGCTTTTGTGGCAGTCAGAGGCGCCAACCACCAGGTGACCGAATTCAACAAGCGCAAACAGTGGCAGGAAACCATATTTGCGTGGTTTGCCAAATATCTGCAGGATGATCCGTCATGGTGGGAAGCCATGTATCCTAAGAAGTCACTTTGACACTCCGGATCACGACCGGCAAAAAAGAAGATCTGAGCGAATCAGAGCCATGCGTTGACACGTTCACGAATGGCCGCTGATTCGCTCAGCATTTTAATGAACTCGCACATGGAGCGCTTGTGGTAACTGTCACGCAGAGTGTGGACACAGCCGGTCATCTCGTTTGCCGGAATGTCAAGCGGCACAGCCTTGACTCCGCGCACATTGTGTGTTGTGGCCTCGGCCAGTACAGTGGCCAGATTGCTGCAACTGATCAGCTTCAGCAGAATGTTGACTTCATTGAGTTCGATGCGCACTCGCATGTCAATGCCTTTCGGGGCAATCACCGCATCAAAATAGTTTCGCGCCTGCAAGCCGCGGGCCGGCAGTGCAAGATCATATTCCGAAAGCTCGGCAAGCGTGACTTTTTGCTTCGATGCCAGAGGATGGGCACTGCTGACCACCACAGTAAGAAAATTCTGAAACAGACTGTGGGATTCGACACAGACCAGAGGGTCCTTCGGCTTGAATGCAAGCACAAAGTCAACTTCACGTTCTACAAGCATGTCCATCAGTTCGGCCATCGGCTTATAAAAAATGTTGAGCTTCACTCCCGGATAAAGTTTCATGAAATCAAGCAGCGTCTCTGTCAGGATGGGGCTGAAAGAATATGTCACCCCGATGTTGAGAGTGCCGGCAAGCAGTTCGCGCAGATCGTTCATGCGCTCAAGACAGAGCTGTGAGGCCTGGAGAGTTCTGACAGCATACGGGAGCAGTTCGCTGCCGGCTTCCGTCAGACACACCCGATGGCTGTCACGCTGAAAAAGCGGCGACCCGATCTCCTGTTCGAGCTGCTTGATCTGCTGCGACAAGGTGCTCTGGGTTATAAACAAAGTCCGTGAGGCCTCTGAAAAGTTCAGCGTTTCCGCAACCTTGACAAAATATTTCAACTGGCGCAATTCCATGATTCAGGCAATAAAAATGAGAACGTGAGTAGTATTATATTAACGCGGCAGATATAGCTCATCGTGTGGCCTGGAAAGATATATTTTTCAAAAGAAAGATAGGTATTGTCGCGCCTATGACCATTCCGAGAAGTATAAAAAGACAGGTAAGGCCATTACTTGCAAACAGATAGAAATAATGGTTAAAACCCGGTTCATGCCCCTGATAGAGACACATCACAAGTCCTCCGAATGTCCGATAGGCATATATGCCGGGGATCATCGGCAATAGTGAAGGAAACAGACAGGTTTCTGCCGGAGTCCGGACCAAAGGTGAAAACAAAACCGCAAGCACCCCGACAATCAGCGCGGCTATCGAAGTGGCCGGAACGATGTGCATACCGGTCAGAGATTCATTCATCAGTAGAAAACGGGTAGAATGGCCGGCGGCGGCAATGAGCGCACAATACAGGTAGGCCCTGCGCGGGGGATTGCTGATAGCGGCAAAACCGATAGCGGCTATCGCTGCGAAAAACGCATCCTGCAAAAATTCGATCAACATAACGGATAAACTGCTTTTTTCAAATCAACATTCTGTAATGGCTCTGTCAGAACATGCCGATGTTCATCATCATCATTCCGCCACAGAGGCCTATCGAAAGGCAGCCGGTAAGAATCATAGCATGCATGAAACGGCTGAACGAACAGATATAGTGACCGGCAAGCATATCGCTGAATGAATTAAGAAACGGAATGCCGGGCACAAGGTAAAGCACACTGGTCCCGATGGCTATCTCCGGAGTCTGACCGAGATGAAACAAGGCATCCGTGGCTCCGAGCACTGACGAAACGAAAGCACACATAATGAAAATAATACGCATGTCTACTTTCTGCTCACAGAGCACCTGCTTCAGATAGTAGCCGGCAAGAGTTGCTATAAACACGATTGCCATCGCCGGCAGATCGCCTCCGAAAAGGCGGCAAAACGATGCGTTGGCACATGATGCAAGTAAGAGCACCAGCCGTTTGTCAGCCTGAGGAGTCTTGACGATACGGTTGAACTCTGCTTCGGCCTGCCTGAAATCAAGCCGGCCATCAGCCACTGCCCAGCTCAACTCGCTCAGACGGGTGTTGATGTCGAAACTTATCATCGAGGTCCGCAATGCAGTTATATAGGTATAGCTGTCGGAACGGTCGCGGTTGCAGACAGTCATGTGGATATGACGCGGCATTATCGTCATTACCACTTCATGATCAAAAGCCTCCGCCATGCGTTTGACATTTCGCTCAAGGCGTATGCATGTGGCCCCGGCTCCTAAAAGCCATGCGGCATATTCAGAGAGGAAAAGACAGTATTTTTTTACGGTCTCTCCCTCTCTTGTCATTCGGATGCCTGCTGTCACAGGCGCCATAGGCTGCTCAATCTTCGTCATCATAAACTTCCTGGCCTTCAAGTCTGTCACCGGGGATGAAGATTTCCTCACTCTCCTTACCAAACTCGATCAGATGCCTCTGATGCTGTATCTGGGAGTAGTTTTTGTAGCAGACTCTGATGATTATCAGTGCTACCATTGCGAATGCTATCACGCACCAGGTGAAAAGCGGAATGTTAAGCGTAACCATGATTGTTCTGATGTTTTAAATTGTTTTGCAAAGTAAACAATCATGCGGATCTTTTTCCTTCATCCGGCTAATGAAAGATTCGATAGCTATTATAGAACGAGCCAATTGTTAAAAATGTTCTGCTTTTTGCGTAACTTTGCACCACTATGATACAACAGATCGAATTCACACTCCGAGCCTATCCGCGCGGCGTCCATCTGGTCACCGGCGAAGTAATGCGCCAGTTGCCTGAACTGCCTGAAAAAGGGCTTCTGCATCTTCTTATCAAACATACATCTGCCGCACTCGCTGTCAACGAGAATGCCGACCCGGATGTGCGCCACGACCTTAACGCGATTTTTGACCGCCTCGTGCCGGAAAACGCCCCGTTTTATCTCCACACCGACGAAGGCCCTGACGATATGCCGTCACATGCCAAATCCATCCTTGTCGGTCCGTCACTGTCACTGCCCGTCAGCCGTCATCACCTTAATCTCGGAACATGGCAGGGAATCTATCTCTGTGAATTCCGCGACTACGGCGGTCCGCGCAAAATCGTCGCCACAATCATAGGCGAATAAGAGGTTGTTTAAAACCAATCTTTAAGTCCCCCGTCCGACAAAAACAACGGCCCCGCTATCACATAGACGATAACGGGGCCGTGAATTTTATCGGAGATCAGACTCCGGTAACAGTTTTCTTATTCTTCGCCGCGGATAGCTGCGATGCCGGGGAGGATCTTGCCTTCGATGGCTTCGAGAAGAGCGCCACCACCGGTTGAAACGTAGCTCACCTTGTCGGCAAGGCCGAACTTGTTGACGCAGGCAACAGAGTCACCGCCACCCACGAGAGAGAACGCACCGTTTTCAGTAGCCTCTACAATAGCATCGGCAATGGCACGTGAACCGGCTGTGAAGTTGTCGAATTCAAACACGCCTGCAGGACCGTTCCAGAGGATGGTCTTGGCACCCTTGATAGCGTCAGCGAAAGCCTTGCGGGTTTCGGGACCGGCATCAAGGCCTTCCCATTCAGCAGGGATTTCCTTGCATGAAACAACCATAGTGTTGGCATCGTTGCTGAAATCGTCAGCAGCCACGCAGTCAGTTCCGAGCACGAGGTTTACACCTTTTTGCTTGGCCTTTTCGATGATCTGAAGAGCGAGATCGAGCTTGTCATTCTCGCAGATAGACTTGCCGACATTTCCGCCGAGAGCCTTTGCGAAAGTATAAGTCATGCCACCGCAGAGGATGAGGTTGTCAACCTTGTCCATGAGGTTTTCGATGATACCGATCTTGGTTGACACCTTTGAGCCACCCATGATAGCGGTGAAGGGACGCTTGATGTCTTTGAGAATGTTGTCAACAGCAGTCACTTCCTTTTCCATCAGATAGCCGAGTATCTTCGAATCCTTGTCGAAGTAATCGGCGATCACTGCGGTAGATGCGTGACGACGGTGAGCGGTACCGAAGGCATCGTTTACATATACGTCAGCATAAGAAGCAAGAGTCTTTGCGAATTCTTTCTGACGTTCCTTCATTTCTTTCTTGGCTGCGTCATATGCGGGATCTTCCTTGTCAATGCCTACGGGCTTGCCTTCTTCTTCGGGGTGGAAGCGGAGGTTTTCAAGCAGGAGCACCTGACCGGGCTTCAGAGCGGCGGCCTTTTCAGCTGCCTTGGCGCAGTCTTCAGCAAACTCTACTTCAGTGCCGAGATATTTGCCTACTGTATCTTTGATCTGGCCGAGTGACATTTTGGGGTTCACCTTACCTTTGGGTTTGCCCATGTGGCTCATAATGATGAGGCTGCCACCGTCAGCAAGAATTTTTTTCAGAGTGGGAAGAGCGCCGCGGATACGGGTATCGTCAGTGATTTTACCGTTTTCGTCCAGGGGAACGTTGAAATCCACGCGGACAATGGCCTTTTTGCCGTTGAAATTGTACTGGTCGATAGTCATTGAATATGTGTATTTTAAAGGGGTTTTTACGTCCATTTCAGAGACGATGCAAAATTACAGAAATATTTCATTAATAACAACATATTTTCGAAAATACTTCTTGCTGTTTATTCTTCAATCCTCATCTTCGGCACTTACGTCAGGTGACTGAGGGAGAAAACGCGACAGCAAAACATAGCCGATGACTCCGGAAAGCAGCGATCCGGCCACAATGCCTACTTTTGAATCATTCAGCAATGCCAAACCGGCCTCGCCCATGTCGCCGAACGAGAGGTTGGCTATGAACAGTGAGACTGTAAAGCCTATGCCGCCGAGCATCGAGATCGCGGCCACCATTTTCCAGTCAGAGCCTTCGGGCATTGGAGCAAGTTTCATTCTGACTGTAAGCCAGGAAAACAGGAGTATTCCGACAAACTTACCGATGACAAGGCCGACAATGATAGCCAGGCTGATTCCGCTCAGAACCGTCATCGGATTCATGTCCAGCAGATAGATTCCCGCGTTGGCAAAGGCAAACAGAGGTATGATCAGATAGTTTATGACCGGATGCAGCGAGTCTTCGAGATCCTGAAGAGGAGAAATCACCTTATCGGATGCACTCTCTATCTGCTTGAGCCAGTCCATCTGCTCATGATTCAGAATTGTGCGCCGCGAAAGCACGTCATCTTCCTCTTCGTTGAAATTGCGGATCGAACTACGGATTTTCTTGATATATTTTTCAGGCGCATAGACCGGCACCGATGGCACACAGAATGCCACGAGCACTCCGGCTATGGTAGGATGAATTCCGGAATTGAGAAACAGAAACCACACAACCCCGCCTATGAGCACATAGAAAAGCTTGCTCTGTATCTTCAAAAATCCGCCTCCTACGAGCAACACTGCCAGTCCGACTGCGGCATAGCCGATGAAAGCCACATCGATATGCGACGAATAGAAAGCGGCTATCACGATTATGCCGCCGATGTCATCGACCACGGCAAGGGTGGTCAGAAATATCTTTAGCGAGACCGGCACACGGGAGCCGAGAAGCGCAAGCACTCCCAGCGAGAAGGCAATGTCAGTAGCCATCGGGATGGCGGCTCCGTCTACATAGTCACTTCCTGCCGCAAGGGCGAGATAGAGACCGACGGGCACTATCATGCCCCCGATCGCACCCATTATAGGCAACAGAGCCTGGCGAAACGAGGAAAGCTCGCCGACGAGGACCTCGCGTTTTATCTCAAGACCGATCGAGAAGAAAAACACAGCCATGAGAGCATCGTTGATAAACTGCAGGACGGTCATCGGATGTCCGGCGTGTGACAGCACATTGAAATCTCCTATCTGCAACCGCATCGTCTGGTTCCAGAAGTCATTATACAGCGTGTTAAGTCCCGGAATATTGGCTACCACAAGGGCCAGTACGGTAACAAAGATCAATACATTTCCTCCGGAAGCGTGATGACGGAGGGCCTGACGGGCGGCGTAGAAAACGTGTGACATAACAAATCAGGATTGTTAACTTATATAGCTGTTAACAATCCTGATTTGCGAATAGTTGTCAGAGCGTCATTCCTTTCCGGTCTCTGCCGTGCTGTCCGGCTGCTTGGTTTCCGCCCGCAGTTTCTCTGCCTTTTTCCTACGGCGCTTCAGCATCCATGCCACAAGACGGCCGCTGCGGTCAAGCACCATTATTATTACTATCACAGCAGCAAACAGAAGGGTCAAGCCGTGAAGTATCTCTTTCGAGTCAGGATCAAGCTCACTGTCAATTTCACTCAGCTGCGTGTCTGACACTATTTTGTAGCTGATAGATGATAGCGTTCGTTTCCAGACCACGACACCGTTATGCAGAAACACTATGGCAGCATGTCCGCGCGCAAGTTCCTTTATAAGCGTAGGCTCTGCGGTATATATGTCATATGAGGCCATCGAGACATCACGCCAGCGCTCTATTCCCTCTTCGTCAGCATTGACCAAAGCCACCATCGAGCCTCCGCGTTCGCTGATATAGTCATTGAGTTCGTTGAGAAGGTAGGTGTATGACAGGTCTACTTTTGACAGATCCGGGATAGTTACTATGAACTGGTCAGCCTCAGAATCAATTATATCGGCTGCGATGTTTTCGCCGTCTGAAATTACGGCAAATCCGTCAGTCACAGTCTCTGAACCTCTGATCAGACGACGGTCAACGAAAGTCCATGTAGAATCCGGCAGATTGTCAATCATGAAACTCTCCTGCTGCCCGTCTTTTTCATAGATGAACTCATACTCCGCCTCATCATCGCCGTCATCATCACTGCTGTCGGCCGAGGCAAGCAGGTCTGTGCCCGGTTCAAAACGGCGGAAATCAATCATCGGCTGCACATTATAACCGAAAAACGCCACAATCAGTATGTAGAACGACAACAGACCGCCGATCACCCACTGGACATAGGGCACAAAAAGTCCGTCGACCCGCTTGTTGAATCTGAACAGATACAGCAGGAAGAGTGTCAGAAAAATATTCTTTATGAAAGTGGCATTGTTTGAAATCACCAGGAAGTCGCCGAAACACCCGCAGTCGGCAACCGGATCGGCAACCGCTATATAGAGCGTGAGCGGCAGCATGAACGCCATCATCAGCAGCATGATCCATGTCACGACCCTCTTGTAGCATCCTAACAGCAACAGAAAGCCGCACACGAATTCCACCCCGCCAAGCAGGAAGGCGGCAAGCACGACCAAAGCCGACGGCACATCCCAGCCCCAGACATCAAGATATTCGGCTATCTTATAATAGCTGCCCCAGACATCTATGCTTTTGGTGAAACCCGACAGCACAAAAGTCGCGCCTACAATCAGACGGAATATCCAGACCAGAGCCGGATGGAAGAAACGGTCAATCCCTTTCTTCGGTGAGTTTGATGATTGCGAAGACGGCATAGTTAATTATATCCATATAGTTGGAGTCAATACCTTCCGAGACACACGTCTTGCCGCCGTTGCCTTCGATTTCCTTGACGCGCTGAAGTTTTGTCAGAATGAAGTCGGTATATGAATTGACTCTCATTCCGCGCCATGCGTCGCCGTAGTCATGGGTTTTGGCGGCAAGGAGATCACGTATCACCCTGACAAATCTGTCATAAAGTTCCACGGCCTGCTCCGGGCTGATGTCAGCTTCATCGGCAAATCCGAGTTCAAGCTGGATAAGCCCCATGACGCCATAGTTCACTATGGCATAGAATTCGCCGAGAATACCCTCGTTGACCAGAGCCTCACCCTCTTCAAGAGTACGGATGCGTTTGGCCTTTATATAGAGTTGGTCTGTGATTGAGCGCGGACGCATTATGCGCCACGAAGCCCCGTAGTCAGCCAGTTTGTCGGCATAGATCCTGCGGCAGTCTCCGATCACCGCGTCAAACTGTTCCAATGTAGATGTCGCCATGCGTGTTTATCTGATGATATTTTTATCTGAGAACAAAAAAGTTATGAAACCGGCCGCTGAAAACCTTCCGGTCCCGGCTTCGGTTTCATAACTTTTTATGAATTGTCAGCTTTCCGGGGAATTACTGTCCCAGAAGCTTTTCGACACGCAGAAGATTTTCACCGTCATTGAGAACATAGTAGATGTTCTTGAGATAGCGGAGAGCATCGGTCTGCTCGTTGTCAAGCTGATAAGCTTTTTCGAGATATTTTACAGCTTCAAGAAGGATGGGACGCATGGTCTCATAGTTGTACTTGTTGTACTCGTTCTGCGACATGTTGGCAGCAGCCTGGTCGAGAGCGTCATACTCCTGCACGAGCATACGGCCGTAGTAGAGGTTGTTGTAAGCGTTTTCGCTGTCGAGTTCAACGGCCTTCTTGTAGGCGTTCTTGGCTGCGATAGTGTCATTCTGCTGTTCTTTGAGCACACCGAGCGACAGATAGTAAGTGCCGTTGTTCGGGTCAGAAGAAATCGCATTGTTGAGCATATCGGTAGCCTTGTCATATTCCTTGCGTTCGATGTAGCTGTTGACCAGACGCTGGAGGAAGGCGGGGTTTGAAGTTCCGAACTTGTCAAATGCAATCTGAGAGTAACGGAGCTTGCGGTCCTCGTCGTTCATCTGATATGCCACACTGTATGCATAGTCATAAGCTGCGGGTTCGTCATAGCCTACAGCAAGAAGCTGGTCGAAAGATTCGGCTGCCTGCGGAAGCATTTCTGCCTGCCATGCGGCAAGAGCGCGGTTATATTCGATTGACGAAGCTGTAGAGTCGGGAAGTGCGGCGGGGGCGTTCTTTCCGAAGCGGGGATTGGCGGGGATGGCGAGATAGTCGGTGAAAGCCTCGTATGCCTTGCCGAATTCACGTGATTCCCAGAATGCGGCACCTGCGTTCAGGAAGTCATTGGCATGACCGGTGATCTGGCTCACGATGTCTTTCGAGAGTTTGGTCTTGACCTTGCCTTTGGCATCGACAACTGTGTCACAGTCAAGGGCCTTGAGGCCATAGTTATATCCGTCAAGAAGAGCGTTGCCCATGTCGACAAGATTTACATCCTGGCCGAGGGTCTTCTTGGCAAAGAGATCGTCATAGAGCTTGAATCCGGTTTTTCCGGGAATCCAGTAAGTGTTTGCTTCTTTCTCAGTTTCAGGATTTGAAAAGGCGGGAGTGATTGCCTGAAGCGCTTTCTGATAAGCGGCATAGGTAGAGGCATTTTTGAATTCCTTTTCAGCATCCTTCACCACGGCTACCTGAGCTGTCATTGAGGAGGCAGCGAGCAACCCAACGGTTAAGACGCAGATTTTTTTCATAATGGAAAGTTAATATTAGGGATTAATGATTATTCTTCGCTTTCTTCGGCGATCTCGTCGTCGAGGTCGTCATCTACCTCTTCTTCTTCAACGATATCAGCGTCAAGAAGTTCAGCTTCGGCCATTTCCGGAGCTACTTCCTGGGCCTCTACCTGTTCTACTTCTTCTTCAGGATCGGAATCCACGCAGCAGACAGAGGCGATAGTATCGTTGCGCTTGTCGAGGTTGATGATGCGCACACCCTGTGTCGCACGGCCCTGCTGGCGGATGTCGGCCACATGGATGCGAAGGGTGATGCCGCTCTTGTTGATGATCACGAGGTCATTGTCGTCATTGACACTTTCGATGGCCACAAGCGCGCCGGTCTTTTCAGTGATGTTCATGGTTCTGACACCCTTGCCGCCACGGTTGGTGACACGGTAGACAGGCACTTTCTCGCTTTCGCCGGCTTCGTTGGTCACGGTGGTGTCAAGCGGTGTGCGCTTGCCGTAGCCGCGTTCGCTGAGCACCATGACATCATTGGTTGTGTCAGCCGGCATACAGATCATGCCTACAACCTCATCGTCATCGCCGTCAAGAGTCATGCCGCGGACACCGGCCGACATGCGGCCCATTTCACGCACCTTGCTTTCGGGGAAGCGGATAGCGCGGCCGTTGCGGTTGGCCAGAAGGATCTCGCTGTTGCCGTCGGTCATCTCTACTGCGAGCAGTTCGTCGCCCTCGCGGATGATGATGGCGTTGACACCCTTGGCGCGCGGACGTGAGTACGCCTCAAGGCGCGTTTTCTTGATGACGCCCTTCTTGGTGGCAAAGACAAGATTGTGGGTGTTGACAAATTCCGAATCTCCGAGCGACTTGGTGCAGATAAATGCCTTGACGCAGTCGTCAGAGTCGATGTTGAGCATATTCTGGATAGCACGGCCCTTCGAATTCTTCGCACCTTCGGGAATTTCATAGACCTTGAGCCAGTAGCAGCGGCCTTTCTGGGTGAAGAAGAGCATTGAATTGTGCATCGAGGCCGGATAGATGTGCTCGATGAAGTCTTCGTTGCGGGTGTCAGAGCCCTTTGCGCCGACACCTCCGCGGTTCTGAGCGCGGAATTCGCTGAGCTGCGTGCGCTTGATGTAGCCGAGATGCGAGATGGTGATGATCATGTCATCATCGGCATAGAAATCCTCGGCGTTGAAATCGCCGGCGGTATAGTCTATATCTGTACGGCGGCCGTCGCTGTAGCGGTCACGCACTTCGATCAGTTCGCTCTTTATGAGTTCGCGGCAGGTAGCGTCGTCTGACAGAATGAGTTCCAGACGGGCTATTTCCTGTTCGAGAGCCTCGTATTCGTTGCGGAGCTTGTCCTGCTCCAGGCCGGTGAGCTGACGCAGACGCATCTCGACAATGGCGGCGGTCTGCGGGTCGGTCAGGCCGAAACGGTCGCGCAGGGCATCGCGGGCGCTCTGAGTGTCGGAAGCGGCGCGGATAATGCGGATCACCTCGTCGATGTTCTGCGAGGCAATGATCAGACCTTCGAGAATATGGGCGCGTTCCTGGGCTTTGTTGAGTTCGAATTTGGTACGGCGGATCACCACATCATGGCGGTGAGCCACAAATTCAGAAATCAGATCCTTCAGATTCAGAGTCTTGGGGCGGCCGTTGACCAAGGCCACATTGTTGACGCTGAACGAGGCCTGCATCTGAGTCATCTTGTAGAGCTTGTTGAGCACCACATTTGCATTGGCGTCGCTCTTGAGCTTGATGACTATGCGCATACCTTTATAATTACTCTCATCGTTTATGTCAGCGATTCCGTCGAGTTTTTTGTCAGTGACGAGAGTGGCTATATAGGCGATAAGTTCGGCCTTGTTGACACCGTAGGGTATTTCGGTGACAATTATATTCTCATGATTGTCCTCAACCTCGATTTCGGCTTTAGAGCGGATAACGATTCGGCCGCGGCCGGTTTCATAAGCTTCCTTGACACCATTGTAGCCATAGATTGTGCCTCCGGTAGGGAAGTCCGGAGCCGGGATGTATTGCATCAGGCCTTCGATGTCGATGTCAGGATTGTCGATATAGGCCACACAGGCGTTGATCGATTCACCGAGATTGTGGGTCGGCATGTTGGTGGCCATACCGACAGCGATGCCGGAGGCTCCGTTGACGAGAAGATTCGGGAAGCGGGTGGGAAGCACTACCGGCTCCTTGCGGGAGTTGTCATAGTTGGGCTGGAAATCCACGGTGTCACTGCCTATGTCTGCCAGCATTTCTTCTCCAAGTTTTTCGAGGCGCACCTCAGTATAACGCATTGCCGCAGCGCCGTCGCCGTCGACCGATCCAAAGTTTCCGTGACCGTCGACAAGAGTGTTGCGCATGGCCCAGGGCTGTGCGAGACGCACCACGGTGCCGTAGATGGAGGAGTCGCCGTGGGGGTGATACTTACCCATGACCTCGCCGACGCAGTTGGCCGACTTCTTGTGGGGGCGGTCAGAGGTGTTGCCCATCTCGTTCATCCCGTAGAGCACACGGCGGTGCACAGGTTTGAGACCGTCGCGCACATCAGGGAGCGCACGCGACACGATCACCGACATCGAATAGTCGATGTAGGCGTTCTTCATCTCGTTTTCTATATTAATTTTAATTATACGATCTTCTTCAATCATGTGTTTGAACGTGTTTAAAAACCGAGTATTTTCCCCACAAAGGTACGAATTATTTTACAAAAATCGTATCTTTGCCGATCAAGAATTGTTTTTTAATTGTTATTATGATATCACTGACCACCGTTAGCGAAGTTTGGCACAATTTTTGTAGTGTCAATCCATGTCAGTGACATTTATCCGACTCAACAATTACGGGACACTGACACACACCCTACCACTCTTTCATCACTTAGAGGTTTAAAAACAAGAAAGGTAAATTTCAGATGGACACTGTTTATTCACAGAATTTCAAGGAGATCATAAGCGACTCTCCCAGACAGGCCGCCCGCCACAACACCCGCTATGTCATGCCGGAACACCTGCTGCTGTCGCTTCTCTCCGATATTGAAGGCGAGCCCGCCCGCCTCGTCGACCGCGCCGCCAAGGGTGTCTCGGCCTACGAACTGAGAGAAAATCTTGACAAGGCTCTCTTCAATGCCGCCACCGATGCCGGCTATCAGGGCACCGTAGGCGTTTCGGATGTCAGCCTCAGCGATCTCACCGGACGCATCATCAAACTTAGTGCGCTCGAAGCCCGTATGCTCAAAAGCAACGAGGTTGACGCCACTCACCTGCTGCTGGCTATTTTCCACAATTCCGATGCCCAGAATTCGGAATTCATGACCGCTTTCCACCGCGCGGGCATTACCTACGAGGCAATCTACCGCCTGCTGGCCACCGATTCCGATCTGGCCACTCCGCTCAACGCCGACTTCACCGAAGAAGACGAGGACGACGAGATGCCCCCTCGCTCTTCCGCTCCCCAAGGCGGACAGCAGAGTCCGTCGGCATCAGGCAAGCGCCAGGGCGCTTCCACAGCCCAGCGCCGTGGCAACGACACTCCGGTGCTCGACAAATACGGCAACGACATGACTCTTGCTGCTGAAGAAAACCGCCTCGACCCGGTGGTGGGACGCGATGTCGAAATCGAGCGTCTGGCCCAGATCCTCAGCCGCCGCAAGAAAAACAATCCGGTGCTCATCGGCGAGCCGGGCGTAGGCAAATCGGCTATAGTCGAAGGTCTTGCCCTGCGCATAGTCCAGCGCAAGGTCTCGCGCATCCTCTTCGGCAAGCGCGTGGTGTCGCTCGACATGGCTTCTATCGTGGCCGGAACCAAATATCGCGGACAGTTCGAGGAACGCATCAAGGCCATACTCGACGAGCTTTCGAAAAACAAAGACATCATCCTCTTCATTGACGAGCTCCACACCATAGTAGGTGCCGGAAACGCCGCCGGCTCGATGGATGCCGCCAATCTTCTCAAACCGGCTCTGGCGCGCGGCGAGATCCAGTGCATCGGCGCCACTACCCTTGACGAATATCGCAAGAACATCGAAAATGACGGTGCTCTCGAACGCCGTTTCCAGAAAGTGATGGTCGAGCCGACCACCGCCGAGGAGACACGCATCATCCTTGACAACATCAAAGACAAGTATGAGGAGCACCACAATGTAAATTATACTCCCGAAGCTCTCGATGCCTGTGTGCAGCTGACCGAGCGCTACGTCTCCGACCGCAATTTCCCCGACAAGGCCATCGATGCGATGGACGAGGCCGGCAGCCGCGTGCATGTCACCAACATCGCCGTGCCCAAGGAAATCGAGCAGCTCGAACAGCGCATCGAAGAGGTGGCCGCACAGAAACTCCGCGCGGCCCAGTCGCAGAACTTCGAGAAGGCCGCTTCATACCGCGACCAGGAGCAGCAGCTCAAAGCCACCCTCGAAGAGTCGAAAGCCCGCTGGGAGGAACAGCTCAACGCCATGCGCGAGACCGTCGATGCCGAAAAAGTGGCCGAAGTGGTGGCCATGATGACCGGTGTGCCGGTCCAGCGCATAGCCCAGGCCGAAGGCAAACGTCTCAAAGAGATGGCGCCCACGCTCAAAGGCAGCATCATAGGCCAGGACCCGGCCATCGAAAAGGTGGTCAAGGCCATCCAGCGCAACCGCATCGGCCTGAAAGACCCCAACAAGCCGATCGGCACCTTCCTCTTCCTCGGCCCGACCGGTGTCGGCAAGACCCACCTGGCCAAGAAGCTCGCGGAATACATGTTTGATTCGGCCGACACTCTGATCCGCATCGACATGAGCGAATACATGGAGAAGTTCACCGTTTCACGCCTCGTCGGAGCGCCTCCCGGATACGTAGGCTACGAGGAGGGCGGACAGCTCACCGAAAAAGTGCGCCGCCACCCCTACTCCATCGTCCTGCTCGACGAGATCGAAAAGGCTCACCCTGACGTGTTCAACCTCCTGCTCCAGGTGATGGACGAAGGCCGCCTGACCGACTCGCTCGGCCGTCGCATCGACTTCAAGAACACCATCATCATCATGACGTCAAACATCGGTTCTCGCCAGCTCAAGGACTTCGGCAGCGGCATAGGCTTCGCCTCGCCGTCGTCAAATGACAAGGACTATAGCCAGAGTGTGCTCCGCAAGGCCCTCAACAAGGCTTTCGCACCGGAATTCCTCAACCGCATCGACGATGTGATCATGTTCGACCCTCTGTCAAAAGAGGCTATCTTCAAGATCATCGACATCGAACTGGCAGGCTTCAACAAGCGCGTCAAAGAGCTTGGCTACACACTGACAATCACCGATGAGGCCAAGAATTTTATTGCCGAGAAGGGTTACGATGCCAATTACGGCGCCCGCCCGCTGAAACGCTCCATTCAGAAGTATCTCGAAGACAAACTCGCGGAACTGATCATCGATGCCTCTATCTCGACCGGCGACGAGATCTTCGTCTCCTACCATCCCGGAGCCGAAGAACTCGACACAGAGATACGCCGTCCGTCAGCTCCCGCCACGACCGACAGTCAGACAGACGGACAGACAGAATAGCAAATCGAGTTTACAGAATATCAGTATAAAAAGATCGGCGGCCTCAAACGAGGTCGCCGATCTTATTGTCTGATAGAGTCTGGATTTCTATTTCTGAGGCTTTCCGATTACTTTACAAGCACCTTCACTGCCTTTGAGCCCTGACGCTTGATGTAGATGCCGGGGGCAAGGTTCTCGCCATTGACGCGGACACCCTGGAGGCTGTACCATTCAACAGGCGCGTTTTCGTCAGCGACAACATCCTGAATGCCGGATTCATTGTCACCTTCAACCATATCCCATTCAACAATATTCCAAGGGGCACCAAATACAGCATAGACATGAGTGCGAATTTTACCATTTTCATTATAATAACGAACATAGCCATTATTACCATAGTAATATACCTGCGGATTCACTATATTCACACCGGCAACCACAGGTGTAAATACCACAGTTGGATCTTCAGGTATTTTTACACGGAATGCCATAGTTGTCTCTGAATCAATATATTCTTCTGTCGGTTTAGCAGTACCCTGCGCAAAATAGTCTTTTCCTGTAACCTCCTCTTTAGTAAATACTAAAGGAATGTCATATCCGGAATTGAGGTAATTCTTTACAATAATCGTAGACTCATTAATCCTAATAATCTGGGTCGCTACTTCCTCTTTAACGACCTTAGTAGTATAATCCTTATATATCATCTTAACGACCTCCCCCTCAACGGCAATCGCCAAAGGTCCTACGGTTTCGAAAACTGCATAGCCGCTCTCGTTACCGAACTTTGTGTCGATATACACATTGTATTTCTGAGTTTCAAGAGTTGCAGTTCCTTCAATCGGAGTCGCATAACAGCCTGAGGGTCTTACAGCAAGAGCACCGGTCTTTGTAACTCCGGCAGCAGTCTCAAGACTAAATGTAGCACCCGCAAGAGTCTGATAAGCATCCTGATCAGCGCTGCTTACACCTTCCGTAAACACCAGAGGAGCCTTTCCGTCATCACCAACATTACCAATATTGAATGTCAGACTGGCCTCTGAGCCTGCAAAATAACTCAGTTTGGAAGAATTGTCGCTGCCAATTTCAACCGGGCTGAAAGAATTCTTGAACAATTCAGCGCCTGACGCTGTCTGATAGGCCACATCTACGCCTTCACGATCCTCAGCAACAATCATATTAAAAACAACAGCGCCATAATCACGTCTTGTATCCAGCAGATCAGGACCATTGGGAGTTTTATACTGAAAATAAGTACCTATACGCACCTCATACTCCGCCAGTCTCTGTGTCTGAGTAAAAGTCTCGCTTTTCAGCGTAATACCGTTAATCTTACCATTGATATATGAATACAGCGAACCGTCGACCAGAATATGGTTCATCTCTTCATTGGCATCCTTATATTCCTTGATTGTGGTAAGACTGAAACGGTAGTTATTTCCATCTCCATCTTTAAGGATATTCAGACCGGCCACCTTTATATCCGGAAAAGCAAGCACATTGTTTTTGACAGTAAACTTCAGATCATATGCCGAATTCTGATATTTCTTCAGAGTATAGGACCCGTCTTCATTCTTCACTAATTCATTTGTGGTCGGATTAAACAGTTCCTCCTGAAGTTCTGTGGCAGATCCACTTTCTATCTTATAATATTTGACAGATACTTCGTCTGCCTGGGCGGCAGCACTACCGAGCAACAAGCCCACAATCGGGAGTAAAAACTTCTTCATAAGCAAAAAAGTGTTTGGTTAAAATTAGATTTATTGTGAATTTGATATCAATTTCTCTGTTTCGCTGTAAAGTTGAGAAGTTTTTTTTTGTTTTGCAACTTTTTGCTACAAAATTTTTAATTTTTGTAGAATTTTGTTTAACAGCATGTCAATCTGACACGATTTCACACCCCATCCGCTATCAATCTGTTATTTTTAACGTTTTTTCTAACAGATTGACACACCCCGTGATCAAGCGCCCAAAATCAAGCCGGCACCCCCGAATCGGGAATGCCGGCTTCTTTATCATTCAGTTCAAAAAACTGCCTGCCTATTACTTCACGAGCACCTTGACAGTTTTCGAGCCCTGGCGCTTCACGTAGATGCCTGGAGCAAGATTTTCACCGCTGACACGGATGCCCTGGAGATTAAACCACTCAACAGGAGCATTCTCAGAATCGGTAATAACATCTGCAATGCCCGACTGGTCTGCCTTAGGCTCCCACTCTATTTTGTAGTTCACATTATTTTCATCCTGGAAATAGACTGCATAGACCTTGCGCACACCGTCACCGTTTTTATAATGGCAGACATCAGGCATACCCCAGAATCCCAGATCAGGAGCGTTGTCATAGACCTCGATTTTAGGACTGAAAGCCATATACCCGCTTTTGCCATCATCAAGTTTGGTCTCAAGAACCGCGCTCGGATAATCGGGAATGGTCACGACCTTGTGCATATCGCTTTCAACAAGATTGTTCTTGTCATCAGGCACCTGGGCCCATTTGCCGAAACCGGGGGCAAGATCAAGTTCCTGAAAAGCATCAAACGAATCATAGCGGGATGGAGCCTTTGGCTCGCTCAACTGGAATGCCACATTAAAGCCCGAACCAAGGAAGTCATAGGCCACAAAATTGTTATCGTCAATTATATCAATGTGAGAGTCATATTCGCTGATTTTATTCCAGTTGTAACCCTTGTCCATATAAGAGAATGTCAGAGTGTTGACAGCGCCTTTCTTAAGCGGGGTTCCGTTCATCTCAAACACTGTATAACCGGTGACATCGCCGACTTTTATGTCGATATACGCCTTGTAATGGGCCTTGTTGAGTGTGATCTCCTCAATCTGTTCGGCATAGCAACCCGCAGGGCGCACCATCACCGGGCCGGTGACAGTCTGACCGCCTGCTGCAACGAGGCTATAGACCGCACCTTCAAGCTCCTGATACTGTTCGGGATCTTTAGCACTGTCGAAGCCCTCGGTAAATACAACCGACGACTTGCCGGCGGCTACTTCATTGCCCGTGGTCTTCAGACCGATTTTCACTCCTGAATTCAGGAAGTTATACACGCTTGTCGAACGGTCCTCTCCGTGGAGAATAACGCTCTGGGTATCTTCAAACAGCATGTTGTCTGACGAATCGACATATGACACATTGACCGGATCGCTCGAAACAGTCATGTCAAAGATTGCCCATCCCGAAAGTTCTTTTTCACTGTACGCCGGATTTTCGTTTCCGTATTCATCAACCTTATTGCCCAAGGGAATACGGAATCTGTTGGCAACCCATATTCTATAATGCTTGCCTTTGTCATCCGCACCCTTATATTCTGCGACCGAAACATTTCTATAAATTATCACCGGAAAAGAAAGTTCCTTCTTCGGAACAGGGATATACTGACCGAGACTATAATACACATAGCCGTCCACAGGCATCACCTTATACATGTACGGATCTTCAGTGCCGGGTATAAGCACCTCATATTTAGCTTCTGCAGAGCCTTCGACAGTGCTCGTATAGACCGGAGGAGCAAAATCAAGTATAGGCGAATTCCACACTTCTTTCGGGAAACGATAGCTGACAGTCTCCAGTCCGTTATAGACTTTTCTTGTGCCGTTGACCGAGAATGTGAGATCAAGTTCTGAATTCAGGAATTTCTTTACCGTGTATGTCCCGTCCTCATTGATTATCAGCTCATGATCTATAGGATCATAGATCCGTTTGGCGTTATCTTCTTCAAATCCCCAATAGCTGTCAGAGACCTCATATAAGTTGATGGTGACCACATCAGCCTGAGCACCGGCAATTCCGCAAAGAAACCCTGCAACCGGAAGTAAAAATTTCTTCATGTTCAGAAATGTTATAGATTTAGGTTGATTTATTAATCTGTTATATTTTTTAAGTTCGGCCATAAAGGTGAGAAGTTTTTTCGGCTTTTGCAACTTTTTGACACAAAATTTAAACATTCTATACAATTTTGCTCTCGATTCACATGCCCCGCGCTTCCTTTCGGCCCGAAAAGCTGTCAATTTGTCACACCTGCACGCCAATAAGAATAAAAAATGAGAGAGACACCGCAATGGCATCTCTCTCCCGTTGTTTTTTGATATACTTAATTATATATAATGATAACCTTATTATATATAATAGGTGTCAGTCCAGTTTCAGCACTGCGAGGAATGCTTTCTGCGGCACTTCTACCGAACCGATCTGCTTCATGCGCTTCTTGCCTTTCTTCTGCTTTTCGAGCAGCTTGCGCTTACGCGAGATGTCACCGCCGTAACACTTGGCTGTCACATCCTTGCGCACGGCCTTGATGGTCTCGCGGGCTATGATCTTGGCTCCGATGGCCGCCTGGATAGCGATGTCGAACTGCTGGCGGGGTATCAGTTCCTTGAGTTTCTCACACATGCGGCGTCCGAAGGTCACGGCATTGTCCACGTGGGTAAGAGTCGACAGCGCGTCCACGCTCTCTCCGTTGAGCAGGATGTCGAGCTTGATGAGCTTCGACTCGCGGAAGTCATGCAGATGGTAGTCAAACGAGGCATAGCCTTTAGAGATGCTCTTGAGCTTGTCATAGAAGTCGATCACGATCTCGCCGAGAGGCATGTCGAAGATCAGCTCCATGCGGTTGCCGGAGATATACTCCTGCTTGACCAGTTCGCCGCGCTTCGCCAGACAGAGGGTCATGATCGGCCCGATATAATCAGCCGCGGTGATGATCGAGGCGCGGATATAAGGCTCTTCAATATGATCTATGAGCGTAGCCTCAGGAAGCCCGGAGGGGTTGTGGACCTCGGTCATGTTGCCGTGCTTGTCAAAGACGCGGTAAGATACGTTGGGCACCGTCGTGATCACATCCATGTCAAACTCACGGCCGAGACGCTCCTGGATAATCTCCATGTGGAGCAGTCCGAGGAATCCACAGCGGAATCCGAAGCCGAGCGCCATTGATGACTCCGGCTGGAAGGTCAGCGAGGCGTCATTGAGCTGGAGTTTTTCGAGCGAGGAACGGAGATTTTCAAAATCTTCGGTCTCGATCGGGTAGACTCCGGCAAATACCATAGGCTTCACCTCCTCGAAACCGTCGATCGCTGCATCGCAGGGAGTGTTGACGTGGGTGATCGTGTCGCCCACCTTCACCTCGCGCGAGGTCTTGATGCCGGAAATGATATAGCCTACATTGCCGGCCGACAGCTCCTGACAGGGCTGCATGTCGAGTTTGAGCACACCGATCTCATCGGCGTTATACTGCTTGCCTGTAGCCACAAACTTCACGAAATCGTTTTTCCGGATCGTGCCGTTGACTATCTTGAAATAGGCTATGATGCCACGGAAGGGGTTGAATACAGAGTCGAAAATCAGAGCCTGCAACGGAGCCTGCGGATCGCCTTGGGGCGCGGGCACTCTCTCTACGATGGCACGCAGAATGTCAGGCACGCCTATGCCGGTCTTGCCGCTGGCGCGGATCACTTCCGACGGATCGCAGCCGAGCAGGTCTACAATCTGATCTTCCACCTCGTCAGGCTTCGCACTGTCGAGGTCCACTTTGTTGATGACCGGAATTATTTCCAGATCATTGTCAATCGCCATGTAGAGATTCGATATGGTCTGGGCCTGGATACCCTGCGAGGCATCGACAATGAGCAGCGCACCCTCGCAGGCCGCAATCGAGCGCGAGACTTCATAAGAGAAGTCGACGTGTCCCGGAGTGTCGATCAGGTTCAGTATGTAGTCCTCGCCGTCGAGATGGAAGTTCATCTGTATGGCGTGGCTCTTGATCGTGATTCCTCGCTCGCGCTCCAGATCCATGTCGTCAAGCACCTGCGCCTGCAGGTCTTTGGCGGCTACAGTATTGGTATATTCAAGCAGACGGTCGGCAAGAGTGCTCTTGCCGTGGTCAATATGGGCTATGATACAAAAATTGCGGATATTCTTCATAATTGGCTGCAAATTTAATGATTTTTTTCCACATTTCCCCCTCCTTATATAATAACATATGTAATGCCGCTGCGTTTTCCCACCATTTTCTCATCGGCCTCGAATCTTTTTGCAGCCCTGCTGCCACGGCGCAGCGACGGCGCTAAAAAAAATAATGCAAATTTTATTGAAAAATATTTGGTGGATTCAAAAAAACGTCCTACCTTTGCAGCGCAAAACCAAAACATGGTGAGCATAGCTCAGTTGGTTAGAGCGTCGGATTGTGGTTCCGAAGGTCGTGGGTTCGACCCCCACTGTTCACCCAAAGATCGGTGATGAATCAGATGATTCATCACCGATCTTCATTTTACAGCTTTCACAATCTATTTAAGATACACATCTGACTCCACCGCCAGACGGTCGGTAAGGCCGATGACACGCGGCACTCCGGTCGGAATCTCTTCCGCCACGATCTCCTCAGGCGTCTTCTTCAGCAGCAGCATCACCAGCGCGCGCAGCGAGTTGCCGTGAGCCGCCACAAAAACGGTATCATAGACAGCAAGCGCCGGCGCTATCAGCTCCTCCCAGCAGGGCGCCACACGCCTCACCGTATCCTCAAGCGACTCCGTCAGCGGCAAGTCTTCCTCCGGAAGAGAAGCATAGCGCGGATCAGCTCCCGGATAGCGCTCGTCAGTCACAGTCAAGGCCGGAGGCGCCACATCATAGCTCCGGCGCCAGATGTGCACCTGCTCGTCGCCGAACTTCGCAGCCGTGTCAGCCTTGTTCAGTCCCTGCAATGCACCATAGTGACGCTCGTTAAGGTGCCAGTCTTTCACCACCGGCAGCCACAGCCTGTCCATCGCGTCAAGTGCTATATCCAGAGTCTGGATGGCACGGCGCAGATAAGACGTGAAGCAATATCGCGGCTCAAGGCCTGCCGATGCTATCAGCTCCCCCGCCCTGCGGGCCTCAACTCGGCCTTTGGGCGAAAGTTCCACATCAGTCCATCCCGTAAAGCGGTTTTCAAGATTCCATTGACTCTGTCCATGTCGCAGAAGTATCAGTTTTTTCATACCTATTTATTATAAAGAATACATTACAATGAAACATTCATAGCTGAAACATCCCCGTGCGGCTTAAAGTTGAAAGCGCAGCAATAATAATTAACATCAGTTTACAATTCACAACCCCTTCAGCGCTATTTTTGTTAACGACTATTAAATTAGCTAAGAATATTTGCACAGCTGGAAATAACTTCCTACCTTTGCATCGCAAAACGGAAATGACACCATTTTGAAGCCAACAGATTGCGAAAATAGCTCAGTTGGTAGAGCACAACCTTGCCAAGGTTGGGGTCGCGGG
>CAMXAZ010000009.1 GCA_947179295.1 uncultured Muribaculaceae bacterium | reverse complement strand
TCCATGCCGAAACGGGTGTCGGGCTTGTCGGAACCGTAGAGACGCATGGCGTCGGCCCAGGTCATGCGGGGGAAAGGCTCGGTGAAGTCGATGTCTTTTACATATTTAAATATGTGTTTGACGAGGCCTTCGAACATCTGAAGCACGTCTTCCTGATTGACAAACGACATTTCGCAGTCGATCTGGGTGAATTCGGGCTGACGGTCGGCGCGGAGGTCTTCGTCGCGGAAACATTTCACGATCTGGAAGTAACGGTCGAAACCGCTGACCATCAGTAGCTGCTTGAAGGTCTGGGGAGACTGGGGCAGTGCATAGAATTCGCCGGGATTCATGCGCGAGGGCACCACGAAGTCGCGGGCGCCTTCCGGGGTCGACTTGATGAGCACCGGGGTCTCGACTTCAAGGAAGCCTTTCGAGTCGAGATAGCGGCGGATCTCGAAGGCCATGCGGTGGCGGAGTTCAAGATTGGCGCGCACACAGTTGCGTCGCAGGTCGAGATAGCGGTATTTCATGCGAAGATCGTCGCCGCCGTCGGTTTCGTCCTCGATTGTGAAGGGAGGCACGTCGCTTCGGTTGAGCACTTTGAGATCAGAGGCAATGATCTCGATGTCGCCGGTGGGCAGATTGGGATTCTTGCTGGTGCGCTCGGCCACCTTGCCGGTGATCTGCACCACGAATTCGCGTCCGAGATGATTGGCGGCTTCACAGAGAGCCGCGTCATTCTCCACATTAAACACCACCTGGGTAATACCGTAGCGGTCACGCACGTCTACAAAGGTCATGCCACCCATTTTTCGGGCGCGCTGCACCCAGCCGGCGAGGGTAACCTCCTGTCCGGCATCACAAAGGCGGAGTTCTCCGCATGTTTTCGTTCTATACATAAGAACCTGATATGGTTTTTGATTTGTTCCGGTTAAACTTGAGGCCTTAAGCAATGCACAAAATGCAAGCCATCAGCTTCAAAGGTGCAAAATTACAAAGAATCGGATAGAAAATCAAAAAAATTTCATTCAGAACCCGACATCATATTCGTCAATCCCGCCAAAAAAACATATCCGTGTGCGGTTATCGCCTGGGAGGGCTGCTTTTTTGTTGCGGGTATGAAATAATATCAGTAATTTTGTTTCCGCTGACCGCACTGCCGATGCCCTGTCAGGGGCTACGCGGGCGCGTCCAGCCATCGCGGAGCTCCCGGCTCTGCAAAAAGCATAATGAAAAGCGTTTACTCGGCGCTCATTCCAGGCTTGCTGAAAGGTAGCAGCTTTCAGAAACTGTCAGAGTGCAGTACGGCTCTCACGCTTTTCATTACATAGATCCAACCCAACGCCAATGAGGTGAGCCCGTAGGCACCTGACATCAACCGGCTTCTCCAGCCAATTCCGAAGAGATGAATATCTACCGGATTCTTAAAAATTTTTCCAGAATCAAAAGCTGGCGCCTGAAGCTGGCCGGCCTTTTGGCTTTTCATGTGACAGGGAGACGCTACATCGGAGTGTTTCTTGACCCTGTCATGGCCTGCAATCTGCGTTGCAGGATGTGTTATATGTCTGATCCCGACAAGGTTCATCGCGCTTTGCCTCAACAAGGCAAAATCAGCCGGGATACGCTCGATTACATAGCGGAGACATTCTTTCCCTATGCCGTCAAACTGCAGATCGGGTGTGCCACTGAGCCAACTCTGTATCCGCAGCTGCCTGACATAGTCCGGAAGGCCAGGCAACATGGCGTTCCCTACATATCAATCACCACCAACGGCCAGCTTCTTTCCGAGTCATTGCTGCGTGACATGCTTTCAAATGGTCTGGACGAGGTGACATTATCCGTACACGGACTGGACAAACTGACCTATGAGGATATGATGCGAGGCGGAAAATTTGAAAAATTCCTGCAACTCATCAATACTCTCAAAGCCGTCAAGCCGGATTTCCCTAGACTGCAGGTGAGGGTTAATTTTGTCATGAACGCCGACAACACCTCTTCGCTGCGAAGATTATACGAAGTGTTTGACGGATTGCATATCGACATTCTTCAGTTACGCCCTATCCAGAACATGGGCAAAACGTCATATGACAATTTCAGCACAGACAAGATTCTGGAGTTATATGATTCCGTCGTGGCTCCGATAAAGGAACGATGCAGAAAAGACGGAACCATCTGCCTGTGTCCTACCAAAGATCAGATAAGTCTGCTGGATAAGGAGGAAAAGGCCAAGTTCGATCCGCTGGTCGACTATCTGGAAACGCTTACTTATTATTATATCTCTCACAATGGGGTCAACAAGGAGGATTTTCATTGGGGCGAAGAGAATTTCAGGCAGTATCACTCACGAAAGCATACGGCCGGAAATCTTTTAAAGATGATATGGAATCCAAAATATAAATCTTTTGACACCCACTCCACCCGAAAGCTCAATTACGACATATCATGATGCCGCAAGAGGGCGCGGTTCCGGCTCGGAACCGCGCCCTCTTGCAGTAGGAGAAGCCGGTGTAGGCAGTTAGACCTCTGCGGGAGGGGTCAGAATGTGACCTGGAGCATGGTCTGGATTCGGTTGTCGTGGTGTGAGAGGCCCGACATGTCGACACGGCGTCCGTAGATGTATTCCAAGCCGGTGGAGAGGTGGGGTGTTATCTGCCAGATGACGTTTGCAAGGGCATATTGCGCGTATTTGTACTGGCTGTCCCATGCCGTGGAGCCTCCGGAGTAGTCAGGGGCGTAGTTGCGGAGGTGGCTGTAGGTGGTTGTGGCGTAGACTTTCGGAGAGATGTTGTATTGCAGTCCGAGGTAGCCGCCCCAGGCTTTGACCGCCTTGAGACGGCCGCTTCCGTCAGGCACCATGTCGAGTCCGCCTTCATAGAGGTCCTGGAAGTAGCTTGTGATTCCTTCGCCATAGGCAGCCTGATAATAGGCTGTCACCAGCGGTGTGAGCGAGGCGCTGCCGCTCACCTTCACGCCCCAGCCCACCCGGTCGCGGTTCTTGTCGGCGATCTCGTCGCGGTAGAGCATGTTTCGGACAATGCCTGAAAAGCGAAGCCAGCTCTTGCCTCCGCCCCATGAGTACTGCACATAGGCGGGTATGTCAGGTACGCGCTGGTTGACCACATAGGTTTTCTCGCCGGTGGTTGCGGAGACCATAGGCATCTCGGCGCCTACTCCAAGGCTCCAGTGCTGTCCGAAACTGTGACGGTAGTCAAGGACTCCGTTGGGTATGGCCGTGAATCCGCAGGGGCCTTCATTGTCGATGCTCGGAGGAGCGGCGGCCATGTCGGAGAAGAGGCTGTAATCATAGCCGGCGGTGAATCCGCGATATTTTATGTAGGCATATTGCAGGTCAAAGCCATAGCTGTTGCCGGTGAGGTTGAAATCAATGTAGACACCGAGCTGGTTCTTGTCGCCCGGAAGGGCCACGAAGTTGAGATAGAGTCCGCTTGTGGCAGCGCTGAACTGCACCAGTCCGCCATCGCCCTTGCGCGGGTTCATGGGGATCGATGATGTGGTGAAGTCGAAGCCGTTGTCAATAGGGTCGCCCCAGTCATATGACAGGGTGGCTTTTGCCGTGCCGCCGATGCCGAGATAGAATTTCTTGTTCTTGCCTTCTATGGCAAAATTAGGCACTCCGGATTTCTTGTGTGATTTCGGGGCGTTCTGGAGAAAAATATTGTAGACGTTTATCACGGTCAGGCCCGAATCAGACTGAGCGGCAGAGGGATTGATTATTGTCACCTCTCCCTCCTGAGGAGTAAGGGGATGACTCTGGGAGGATGCTCCGGCAAACGCGCACAAGGCCGGGACTACAGCTGCGAAACGTATGAGGCTGTTCATTTTGTTGAAAACGTATTTTGTTAATAATATGACTTGTCGATGCGGAAGACGAACGACTTGCGCAGCACTATGACGATCACCGTGAATGCGGCCAGCAGAATGGCGTTGAATTCAAAGGCGAAGGCATTGTTCAGATGGTGCGGGTCAAAGATATCTCTGAAGAAGTCGACTATAAAGGGCGTGGCGCTTATCGAGATATAGTTGGCTGCAAGCACAATGGCAAGTGCGAGAGTGGATTTGGACTGGTCGGTGACTATCTGGGTTGCCTTGTCATAGATTACGGGCTGAAACACTCCGTAGCCGAAGCCGACAAGAGCGGCGGCCATGCACATCAGTCCGAAATGGTGGCAGACCACCATCAGTATGATTCCCGCAATCATGACTACGGACGACACGACCAAGGTGGCCTGACGCAAGGCTTTGATGATATACGGCAGGATGAAGCCCGGAAGAAAGACCGCGAGGAAAAAGATGGCCGTGACAGTGCCTACATCAGAATCGCCCAGACCCTCGCTCTGCATGAGGAAGGGGGTGTAGTAGCTTACGATTACCGTGGCATAGCAGACAAAGAAATAGACCGCTATCAGCGACCACGTGCGGGAGAGTATGAAGCCGCCTTTAATCTTACCGATACAGCCATACTGATCATAGCCGCCGGCAGAGGCCGGAGGAGCCGCGTGGATTGCTCCGGCAGGCGATCCGGCAATCACGGCCTTTGCAGCCGCCTTTGCCGATGCTTTCATTTTCGGATCAGGAGCAGCCGGAGCGGGCGACAGATCGGCTTTGGGTATGCCCCGCAGGAAGACTGAGAGCACAAGCGGGATGGCCGGAATGAGATAGACAAGAAAAGGCAGACGCCAGTTTCCGTGGTTGAGCCAGCCGACCACAAAGGTGGCCACTACAAGCGCCATGTTGGATATGCCTGATTTTATGCCGAGCTGACGCATACGGTATTTTCCCACGAATGTGTCGGCAAGCAGTCCGGCGGCAAGCGGGATGAGCAGACCGCAGCCAATGCCGAGCAGACAGCTTATGACTATCAGATCGACCATGTTACGGGCAAAGAAGTAGAGGAGTCCGCTGACGAGGTAGATGGCAAGCGCCACCACCACTATTCCCACCTTGCTCTTTGACAGAGACAGCCTGCCGGAGAGCAATACGAAAGGTATGATGAAAAGATTCGGCAACACGGTGAGAAGCTGAATCTCCAGTTCCGATGTGTGGGGAAATATTTTGTCAAGGTTGCCAAGCATCGGCGTGATGGCAAGCCCCGGCAGATTGACGGTAAGAGAGATTGACCATATGGCAATCAGGGTCATCAGGGAGATGGAGCCTTTTCCGGTGTTGATTTTCATATTCATGTCTTTATGAAGGTGGATGGTAGAGCCTTGGAAGATGCGGGCGGGGGCTGCGGCTCCGCGGGAACGGGCCGCAGTCACCGCCGCCGCATGTATGAAAATTCCGGATTATGACACCGTACCTTTCTCTTTATCCAATATATCATAAGCCTCGGCCTGAGGATTTTCAGATCCGTCATAGGCCTTCTCGGCTTCGGCGGCAATCTTTTCGGCCTCAGCGGGCGTGGCGCCGTTTTCCTCGGCAAGAATACGGGCATCGGTTCCGGCTATCTGTGCAGGTGTGGGCTGATAGGTCGGGCTCCATTTCGATACTTCCGAGGGCTTACGGTTTTCTATCTGCCAGTCGAAAGGATAGAAATTGGCTTTCGGGTTTCGCCATGAGGGTTTACGCTTCGAGAAGACGATCAGAGGCACACAGAAGAAGAGCAGCGCGCCGCAGAATATGATCAGCACGTAGACCACCGGACTGCCGGTGTTGATCTGCGAGGGCGGGAAGAAACTCAGCACCATAGCCACGACAGCGCCGAGGATGCCGATACCGGCCACCACGACTTCGCCCAACTTACCGCCGGGGATGCGGAATCCGCGCTGTTTCTGCGGCTGGGTGTGACGCAGACGGATAAAGGCGAAATAGATCATCAGCACCAGTATCAGATAAATCACCGTGGCCATCTGTGACATTACCTGATAGGCCGATTCGACAGAGGGCAGAACCACCAGGACAAGCGACAGAAGGCTGACAAATATGGCCTGGACATAAAGGATAGGCTTGTTGACTCCTTGCGCATTGGTTTTCTGAAGGCTCCGGGGCAGATAGCCGCTCTCGCCAACGGCCACAAGACCGGTCGACGGACCGGCGATGATGACGCTGACCTGACCGATGACACCGAAGGTTATCAGCAGGGCCATCACATTGCCGAGCCAAGGCACTCCGACAGCAGCCCAGAGATCATTGTAGGCCACAAGGAGCGAGGCCAGCAGGTTGATGTCCTTGGCAGGCACCACGAATCCGATGGCCAGAGTGGCGAACACGAACAGAAGCACGATCACGGCCACGGCGAGGAAGATGGCGCGCGGGAACTGACGTGCGGGGTTCTTCATGTTCTGCACGTGCACGGCGTTCATCTCCATACCTCCGTAGAAGAGGAAGATGGAAGCCGCAAGCACTATGGTGCCTATCTTGGAGAAGTCAGGGAAGAATGACTCGTGAGTAAGCATAATCGGTTTGCCCATGCAGAGATAGGCCACACCGAGTATGATAAGGATCGCACCGGGGACTATGGTGCCGAACAGACCGCCGAGGGTGCTCAGAATCTTTGACGACTTCATGCCCCGGAAGGCTATGAAGTTGGTGATCCAGTAGACGGCAAGCACCACTACAAGGGTATATATCTTGTTGGCCGACAGTCTGGCGTCAAATGACTCAGGCCAGAAAATATATGCAAGCGAGACCGCCGCGAACATTAACACGGCCGGAAACCAGATCACGAGGGTCTGCCATTCGAGATACATAGCCGTCCAGCCCCATTTCGGGCCGAAAGCCTCGGCAACCCAGCGGTAGAGACCGCCGGAATGAGTGTAGGTCGAGGCAAGTTCGGCGCAGACAAGCGAAAACGGAATCAGGAAGACAATTGCGGCGAAAAGATAGTAGAAAATGGACTGGATGCCGAACTCAGCCTGCGACGGAAGTCCTCGCAGACTTACCACAGTAGTGATGATCATCACAGTCATGGCGCCTGTTGATATCAAAGCCTGCGACGCTTTGCCGCCTTTGGCCTGCGGGCCCGGCTTTGAGGGATTAGAATTAGCCATATATGTCTAATATTAATGTGAAACGAGAAAATTGTAGCGAAAACAGACGGGGGCCGGCGGTGATGCCGGCCCCGTCCGTTAATAAGATGAGTAATCGGTCATTCCTGAAAGCGGGAAGCCGATAACAGTCCGGCGCGTCAGAGTTCCACTACGGGATAGACTTCGCCGATCTTGGTTCCGACTTTATAGTGTGTGCCGAGATGGGCTGACATAGAGACATTCATATTGGCCGAGAAGAGGTAGACAATATCCGAACCGCCGAACTGGAAGTAAGAGATTTCATCGCCCTTCTTAAGAGCCATGCCTTCTTCAGCCGTGATGACCACAGATGAAACCTGCGGCATGGCGATAGGCAGAACAGCCACGTAGCCGTATTTGGTCTCAAGGACAATAAGACCCCTGGTCTGCATGAATTCGTAGCCGGCCTGGTCAGGAGCGGTGGCACGCCATGCCTCTACCTGGTTGGTGGCGGGATTTACCTTGTCAGGCACTGCGACAAGATCGACATAACATGCGCCCTGGATGACACGGGCTTCACGGACTATGCCTGAGAGCGGAGCATGCTGACGGTGATAGTCGGTCCAGCTCAGGAATGAGTGGCACCACATGCCGCCTTTGAATTTGTCTTTATAAGGACTGCCTTCGAGAAGCTCGTCGATGCTCCAGTCGAGACCTTTGATGCGCACATGGGTGTCAGGGCGGATTTCCCACTGGCCACCGAAGCAGGCGTCGGCGGGATGGACTATGATCTTGTCATCGTCAATGGCGGCGATAGGACGGTAGCCGGGTTTCACGTGACGGGCAAACATCTGGTTGAATGTCTTCCATCCGCCACGGGGTTCGAGATATTCGTCCATGTTGTAGACTGCACAGTCATAGAATGACTTGACACTGTCATCTGTGATTGACTCAGGACTGTCAAGCCAGTCGCCGATAGCGTAGCAGTAATTGACCATCCACTTTGACAGCGGGGTGAGTTCGGGCTGCCGGTCGGCAGGCGCACACGGAGTCTGGAGTGATTTGACCGGCTCCTGATCCAGGAGGAAGAATGAACGGAAAAGGTGCTGGTAGACGTGGGTTCCTTCCTTGTTTTCAGCAGGCACCCAGTGCATGTAAGCTTCGAGGTAATCGAGATAATCCTCGATGGTCTTGATGTCGGAAAGTCCGGGAATCTTGTAGGACACCACATTTGCGATAGCCTGGTTGAACTTGTCTTCCCAGTTGTTTTCCTTGATAAGGTCAGCGAGCTCCTGCACTGCAGGAGAATACTTCTTGTCAGCCATAATAATTGATGTGTTTTTTAAGTTTGTAAAATATTTATATCTGAGTCAATCAGGCTTGGAAGAAGTATTCTCCGCCACCGTCATGGCTGTGTGTGTTTCAATCACGTCCAATGCGGATATTTTATCCTCGCATTGATTAATGAACACACAAACGGCTGAAAATCTTTTCGGTTTCACATTTTTAATGCTATTTTATCTTAATCCGCCCCTGATTTAACATTGGCCGAATCCGGCCCCGCACACCTCGGATAAAGAACTCTTAACCTGTTTTATAAGGGTCAATCCACGGCTCTTTCATTTAATCAGCAAATAAAGTCATAGTTCCCTTACCCGGTCCGTCATTGAGCCGGGTAATTTGTATCGGTTGCATGTTAGCAGTTTAACTTTTTATCAAAATCTTAAAAAAATTCATTTTTGGCTTAAAAATCTCATCAGTTTGGTAAAACCGTAGCGGTCACGCACGTCTACAAAGGTCATGCCACCCATTTTTCGGGCGCGCTGCACCCAGCCGGCGAGGGTAACCTCCTGTCCGGCATCACAAAGGCGGAGTTCTCCGCATGTTTTCGTTCTATACATAAGAACCTGATATGGTTTTTGATTTAATCCGGTTAAAAATCTGCATCAGACATTGCCCAAGACGCAAGCCCTCAGCTTCAAAGGTGCAAAATTACAAAGAATCGCATAGAAAATCAAAAAAAATTGCAGGAGGGGAAGAGGAGTTAAGAATATATTTGATTTAGGCCATAATGGAATAATGAACTTAAGTGCGCCACAAAAGTTTTGTATCTAACTTTTGTGGCGCACTTCATATATCTATATGATTTTTTGTTGTCTTTTAATTACTGACCAATTGTTATATTTTTATTTTACAACAACAATTTATATGCCTTATTTCCTAATAAAACAATAAATACACCTTTTGAAGATAATTGAATGTTACTTTCTTGTCCAATATAAACACATGTTCCATATGCATTATAGATCTTAACTATGTCATTAATACCCTTCCCTTCAATAACTATCTGATCATTTATTGCATGTACTTGTATCTTACTTACATCAACATTATTTATAGTTGATTGCTGGTTGTTGATATCAGTTGCAAGTTCCAATATTCCATTCTTTAATCTATAAATAGAACTGTAATATGTTTTCCCATTCTCAGTGTAACATACCATTCTTATAAGGTAAGTTAATTGCGGAACTATTGATGTTAAAGTTCTTGATAATGATTCAGTACGAGTATTTGTAGATAATGTAATACTATTATAATGATCCATTTCTTCTATTTTATATTGCAATTCCTTTGATGATATTTTTTCTTCTCCTGCTATACAACTGCAATATAGTGTGCTATTTTGGAATCTAATATTATAAAATCTAGGTTCGACAATCTCAACTGTCGGTTTTCGAGCATCAATTATTTGCCATTCTCCATTTTTTGAATTATTCTTTGGATCTATATATCTACTATACTGTAAACTAATATAATATTGATATAATATACTATTTATTGGTATCGTTACGGCATAATCATTTCTATTATCAATGCAAGCACCTATAACAGACGTCTCTGTATTGTCATCCACAGCAGTCGCATCCCTAAAATAAAATCGGGCTGTATCATAACGGTTATTACTACCATTGACAGACTGTCCCATCCCATAAAAAAGCCCATGCACCATTGCTGCATTAGGTGATAATTGTATTATCCCTTCTCCTCCCCAATTCAATGTTGAAAATGCATCGACCTCTCTAAATCTTTCTTCTCCGCGAATAATATATTTGCTATGTAACTGTGGAGAGTAACTATAAAGCAAACTATCTAAAGTAATTTTACCCTCATTATCTAATTCATAAATCTTATTTTCCACAGTCTTAAATCCGCCAAAATCATAAAGTTTGAGATCTTCCGCATACAAACATGGAACAAAGTCTTTTAACTCTTCAAAATTATCACACTTTAAGGTCAATGAGTACGGAGTTCTGGATATTAAGCTAAACTGTGGTATTATAGGCTTGGTTGTGACATTTATTTGGTTACTTTTATACACCTTCCCGTTAAGTGTATATATTAACTCTGCAAAATATTCTGTTTCTTCATCAAGTCCACCCACTATAATTGTTGAATCAATAACTTCAATCTTTTTGGAATTCTGTTCTTTATCGTGAAAAAGTAAATACGCATCTATGTCAGAGATCCCCTTTGCATCACAAGATTGTTTGAATTCTATTTTGTCATATCCAATAGATGATGCTATAATTGCAATATTTGGTTTCAATGTTTTGAAATTTCCATTGTCAAGAAATTGTGTATTATCCTCTGAATATATTTCAAAATAATACTCAGTATCTGGCTGAAGCCCCATGATCATTATTGGTGATCTCGATGTCTTCGATATCGTTTCGACCAATGTTTCATCCTTTGCCCAAATTTTCAATCTGTATTGCTTATCCGAATCCTCAGGATAGACATAAACCCAGCAACTCCCATGTTTTGCAATCGGATGCGACAAATAATTACTACTTAAAGTAATTATACCTGTATCATAAACCCATTTCAATAGTGTTACGGGGCTATCGTATAATGCAATAAATGCATTTGCATCGGTTATATTACTAATTTCCGTATTCAATTCTTCACTGTTTTCACAATTATATTGAGGAATGCTAAATTCCGCACTCATGTTACCCGTATGTGTAGTTGAAATGGCCCCCAGATTATAACAGTTTGCTATATAGGCATTTTTAATTTCAGCACTAATACCAGCGCCAGTAGCAACGCCATATTTTGCAGCAACGAAAATATCGCCATGATTTATGCAATTAATGAAATATTGCCTTTTATACGGATTGCTATAATATGGGATTATTCCTGAAACAGAATGGAATCCATAGCCTTCAAATCCATATAAGTCACCAAAATTTTCAAGATTATATACATCCGTATTGCCCACATATCCTGCTATGCCGCCAAGATATTGAAAATTGCTTTGCACTGTTCCATAGTTTCGGCAACGGTTAAGAACACAATACAGCACATGACCGGCGATGCCACCCACATGTTGTAATTGATAGGACTCCACGGTTATATTGCCCTTACTTGGAGATGAGTTTAGTAAATAACTATAAACCTCACCTTTGTTATCACATCCAACAATTGAACAATATTCAGCATTAGCGACAACTCCACCTGTCACTGCTGAATATATTCCAGAATTCTTTATTGCCCCTTTATTAATACAGTATACTATTGATGATCTAGGCCCAGAATATGCACAAATTCCACCGCAACTGGATACTGCTTTACTCCATGATCCATAAATTGCTTCTAACTCTAACGTGACATTTCCTTCATTAATACAATTAATAATATCACCATAATTAGAATCACAGAAAGCTCCTGCATGAATCCCTTCATTTGATGATGATGAAAAAACAATATTGGCAGAGTTTTTACAATCCTTTATACAACCATGATTTTTAATACAAAAAGTTCCAGACTGCCTCAATAAACCGGATGCAATATGGAGATTATAAATGTCTCCTCGGTTATCTGTGAACAGAGGTGTCGTTATATCATTTATTTTGTGACCTTGTCCTTCAAATTTACCTTCAAAAATCCTATTTCCTACTTTGCCTCCTGTCTCAAAAGAAATATCCTTTGTTAGGACAACTGTATAATCAGCAAACGTGTTACCAGCACACAACATCCCATAAAATTCGGAAAAATCACTTGATGAGGTTATCTCATAAGTTTTTTTATTCTCGTTAATATTCGCAGCATTTACATAACTATTATCCGAGAAAAAGATAGCTACAAACAGGAGCAAAAATTTGGGTAATTGTTTCGTAATGGACATCATATTCAATATATTTAAATAATTTGCTAAGGTATTATTGAAGTAAGTAATATTAATATATTTGTAGCGCAAATAAATGAGAATGTTATTTGTGCATACACAAAAGATATTTTCGTTGAGTTGGAAAGATTCATTGGATTATGTAAGGCTCAATGTCGATTTTTATATCTATGATGGCATCCCTATGCATCATTGAAACATAACTTATAATATCCCGTTAGCATAGAGTAAAAAGATATTCGTAACCCTGAATTTTCCTAGTAAAATCGACCTTAACGCCATTGTTATCAATGACAAGTGATATCAGTAACAAGAGCGAAAAGTGGGTATAAGACAATCTGAAACGATCCAATAAGTATTAGATAAAATATCCGAGCTACTTTATTCATACTGCATTTATATTGCAATTGTCGCTACTATGCTCCCCTTGATAGCCATATTATTATTGGTTCATACAAAAAAAGCGTAGGAGTCTGTATCTGTTACCGTCCTACGTTCAGAGGCTTCTCGCATTGCCCTAATAAAGTCGGACGGCAACGCAGAAGCCCACGCTTGTATATGCAATAAATGCCCCGGCCATATTCCTCTCGGAATACGATGCCGGATGCAGGATATTACACATCCACGGGCATCTACCGTTGCTCAATCCTTGACTTTATTATGAAATTTTGCGAGAATTTCTGAACGTCAAGAATCAGCGCGGATAAACGCTTTTCAATTATGTCTCTGCCACGGCAAAATGCGCCGAGACTGTTATTTGGCAGGCCTGACGGCAAGCAAATAATTGCATCCCGCCCACGTGACCCATATCGGGCTTCTGCGGACGATATGCGTTGGCAAAGATATGGAGTATTTTTCATTTCGGCAATAGGGCGGAGAAAATATTTCTGATTTTCAGCGGGATTGACAAGGTGGATAATTAAAGCAATATGGCGGGATGGTGAATGTTTCGCACCTACGGCGCTCTTGTTATTGTGGGGATGCTATGATACCACAGCTGCGGACTCCTCTGGAGCCCTTGCAGTGGCCTGGATTCGCCCCGCCGCTACGCGGCTCGCCTGGAAAGTCCCGTTTCGGGAGGGCTTTGAGGTCCTGAGTTCCTCCAACCCCACGCGGCTTGCCTGGAAAGTCCCGTTCCAATATGGCATGAAGGGCCTGAACTCCCCTGACTGCTACGCGGCCAGACTTACCCGGCCCTCTCAGCTGCGTTTTCCTATCATTGGTCTGTAATGGGCGGATTCATCATTGATCTATAATGGAGAGATGAACTGTCATTGATCTGTAATGGTGGTGGGAGTCCATCCCCGCCATCCCGAACACCGCGATTTTCCAGGCAAGCCGCGTAGCGGTCAGGAGAGTTCAGGCCACTGCAAGGGCTCCAGAGGAGTCCGCAGCTGTGGTATCCCTAAAGCCATCTCCACCACCAAGAGCGCCGTAGGTGCGAAACTCATCGTCCATCTCAAATCATCGCAGCAAAAACATGTAGATGCGGAACAAGCGGGATGACTGCGGGTGTGCGGGTGGCGATAAAGGACTCTTAACCTATTTTATAGGCGGTTTTAACATTTTTGAGTCGTTTTCTTTGTTATTTCCATAAAAGGCAGTAAATTTGCCTTATCCACCATAGAAAAACCATAGCGCACCAACCTGCTATCTTTTTGCTGTGCCAAAACTACAGAAATCATTTATACTCCCCCCTATATTAATATGGAAAACGAACAACTGCTTAAAGAAGTTACCGCCAAAGCCCAGGTATGGCTCGGTGACGGTTATGATGAAGAAACACGTCTGGAAGTAAAGCGCATGCTTGACGCAGATGACAAGACAGAACTTATCGAATCGTTCTACAAGGATCTGGAATTCGGCACCGGCGGTCTCCGCGGTATCATGGGAGCCGGTTCAAACAGAATGAATATCTACACCGTAGGCGCTGCCACCCAGGGCCTTGCAAACTATCTTAAAGAAGCTTTCAAGGATCTGCCCGAAATCAGCGTGGCCGTGGGCCATGACGTGCGCAACAATTCGCGCAAGTTTGCTGAAATCGTAGCCGATATCTTCTCGGCCAACGGCATCAAGGTTTATCTTTTCGACAGTTTCCGCCCCACCCCGGAACTTTCATTCGCCATCCGTCACTTCGGCTGCCAGAGCGGCGTGAACATCACCGCATCGCACAATCCGAAGATCTACAACGGCTACAAGGCTTACTGGGAAGACGGCGCACAGATCATCGCGCCGCATGATGTCAATATCATCGACCACGTGAACCGCATCAAGAGCGTCAAGGAAATCAAGTTCGAGGGCGACAAGTCCAAGATCCAGATCATCGGCGCCGATGTCGACAAGGTGTATCTCGACAAGATCAAGGGCCTTTCACTCAGCCCCGATGTGATCGAACGCCACAAAGACCTGAAGATCGTCTACACTCCGATCCACGGCACCGGCGTAGAGCTGATCCCCGCATCGCTCCGCAACTACGGTTTCACCAACATCATCCACGTTGACGAACAAGACGTGCCCAGCGGAGATTTCCCCACTGTGGAATCGCCCAACCCCGAAGTGCCCTCGGCTATGGCAATGGCTATCGCCAAGGCCAAGGAGGTCAACGCCGACATCGTCATGGCATCAGACCCTGACGCTGACCGCATCGGCTGTGTCATCCGCGACAACAGCGGCGAATATGTGCTGCTCAACGGCAACCAGATCGTGATGATCCTTCTCAACTACATCATCACCCGCAATAAGGAACTCGGCCTGCTCAAGGGCAATGAGTTTGCCGTGAAGACCATCGTGACCACCGAGACCATCAAGGCAATCTGCGAGGCCATGAACGTGCGCCTGTTTGACTGCTACACCGGCTTCAAGTGGATCGCAGCCGTGATGCGCGACAATGAAGACGTGCTCCGCTATCTCGGCGGCGGCGAAGAAAGCTATGGATTCCTGGCCGAGACATTCTGCCGCGACAAGGACGCCGTGTCAGCTATCTCGCTCATGGCCGAGGCCTGCGCATGGGCCAAGGACAAGGGCATGGACTTCCAGGCCATGCTTGCCGACATCTATCTGAAGTATGGCTTCAGCCACGAAGTAGGTGTCTCTGTGGTACGCCCCGGCAAGACCGGCGCCGAAGAGATCCAGGCCATGATGAAGAGCTTCCGCGAGAATCCGCCCAAGGCTCTCGCCGGCAGCCCCGTCAAGACTATCAAGGACTACGGCACACTCAACGTGACCGATGTGGAAAGCAACACAACCGAGAAACTCGATTTTCCCTGCACCTCAAACGTGCTCCAGTATTTCACTGAAGACGGATCGAAGGTCTCTGTTCGCCCCTCAGGCACAGAGCCCAAGATCAAGTTCTACATGGAAGTCAAGGTTCCGATGGAAAAGATCGAGGACTACGACAAGTGCGGCAAGCTCGCCGAGGAAAAGATCGAGGCACTCAAGAAGGATCTCGGCATTGCCTGAAAAAGGCCAGGCACTGTCTGAGACAGACAAGAGCAATCCCCTGCCTGCCCGGCAGGTAATATAGAGGGCACCTGATGTGGAGAGATCTGACGCGGACCCAAAACCTTGCAAGGCTTATATCCGTTATCTCTACATCAGGTGCTCTCTGTTTTTTTCTTCTCCTCCCGACGCACCTTAAACACCATCAAGGGGTGGTTAAAAAACCACTCTGTCAAATCCCATCTCCGTAATCATCATCATGAATCCAACCTCAGGTTTCAGCTCCGTTCTCCAGAACGCGGTCAATGCTGTCAGCGGTGTGCTCACCGACTATGTGTTAGTGACAGTGTTGCTGATCGTGGCTGTGTTTTTTACCATCCGCACCCGCGGCGTGCAGTTCAGAATGGCCGGCGAGATGCTGCATCTGCTTGTCAGATCAGGCAAGCGCGACAACGACCGCCGTAAAAATGACGCTCCGGCCCACGGCAACATCAGTTCTTTCCAGGCATTCGCCCTGTCGATAGCCTCGCGCGTCGGCACGGGCAATCTTGCCGGCGTGGCTTCGGCGATAGCTCTCGGCGGACCTGGAGCGGTGTTCTGGATGTGGGTCATCGCCATACTCGGCGCCGCAAGCGCCTTTGTCGAGTCGACACTCGCCCAGCTTTTCAAGGTCAAGGGCGACAAGTCGTTCCGGGGCGGTCCGGCCTATTACATACTCAAGGGGTTGCACAAACGCTGGTGGGCGGTGACTTTCGCCGTGCTGATCACGCTGACTTTCGGTTTTGCGTTCAATTCGGTGCAATCAAACACCATTTCCGACGCACTGAACGCCTCGTTTGCCATTCCGCGCGAGGCTACGGCCTGGGTTCTCTGCCTGCTGACGCTCGCCATCATCTGCGGCGGTGTGCAGCGCATCTCGCGGGTGAGCGAGATAGTGGTGCCGGTGATGGCTATCGCATATATCGTGCTGGCGCTGGTGATCATCGCTATGAACATAGGCCGCTTCCCGGAGATCATGATGCTGATTGTCAGCAATGCGTTCGGGGCCGATGAGATTCTTGGCGGCTCGGTGGGCGCGGCAATGGTGATGGGCATAAAGCGCGGTCTGTTCAGCAACGAGGCCGGCGAGGGGTCTACTCCTAACGCAGCGGCGACCGCCTCGGTGAGCCATCCGGTTAAACAGGGGCTGATTCAGACACTCGGTGTCTATACCGACACTCTGCTGGTGTGCACGGCCACGGCTTTCATCATACTGTGCAGCGGAATCTACACCGGTGGCCATGACGGAATAGTGCTGACCCAGCAGGCCATTGACGCCGGACTCGGCGGCGGCCACCGCTTCGGCTCGATCTTCGTCAGTGTGGCCATCTTCTTCTTTGCCTTCACAAGCATAATAGCCAACTATTACTACGGCGAGACCAACATCCGCTTTATCCGCAACAGCGATCTTGCAGTGAGGATCTATCGCCTGCTGGTGGCGGCCATAGTCTATGCCGGGGCGGTTGTGTCGCTCGACCTCGTCTGGGGGTTCGCCGACATCACAATGGCGCTCATGACGCTCTGCAACCTCGCGGCCATCATCATGCTCGGCAAGTATGCCATGCGCCTGCTCAAAGACTATCAGGACCAGAAGCGCGCGGGCAAAGATCCGGTCTACCGGTCTTCTACAATACCGGAAATCGCCTCAGAGACCGAATGCTGGGAGTGAGCCGGCCATTTATTATTGAAAAATATCATAGCCCTTGGCTCCTGAACGGTATGCAGGAGCCAAGGGCTATGATATTTTCGGCCCGAAGGCTTTCAGATGGGTCTCTCAGAGGCTGACGCTTATTCTTCGGTTCCGGCGAATTCCATGAGATAGGCTTTGATGAAGGCATCGAGATCGCCGTCCATCACACCGCCCACGTCGCTGGTCTGATAGTTGGTGCGGTGGTCTTTGACGCGACGGTCGTCGAAGACGTAGCTGCGGATCTGCGATCCCCATTCTATCTTCATCTTTCCGGCTTCAATCTTGGCCTGCTCCTGGAGGCGGTGCTGGAGCTCTTTGTCATAGAGAATAGAGCGGAGCTGACGCATGGCGTTTTCCTTGTTCTTGGGCTGGTCACGCGTCTCGGTGTTTTCGATGAGGATTTCTTCCTGCTCGCCGGTGTAGGGGTCGGTGAACTGGTAGCGCAGGCGCACACCTGACTCCACCTTGTTGACGTTCTGACCGCCGGCACCACCCGAACGGAATGTGTCCCATGAAAGCAGGGCGGGATCGACCTTGACTTCGATAGTGTCGTCGACAAGCGGGGTGACAAACACGGATGCGAATGAGGTCATGCGCTTGCCCTGGGCATTGTAAGGCGACACGCGCACCAGACGGTGGACACCGTTCTCGCTCTTGAGATAGCCGTAGGCGAAGTCGCCCTCAACGTTGATGGTGCATGACTTGATGCCGGCCTCGTCGCCTTCGAGAAGGTTGGCGATCGATGTCTTGTAGCCGTGGTCCTCGCACCAGCGGAGATACATGCGCATGAGCATCGAGGCCCAGTCCTGGCTCTCGGTACCGCCGGCACCGGAGTTGATCTTGAGCACTACTCCGAGCTTGTCTTCCTCGCGGCGGAGCATGTTGCGCAGTTCGAGATTCTCGATCTTGGTGATGGCGTCGGCATAGAGAGCGTCGATCTCCGATTCCTCCACAAGACCTTCCTTGAGGAAGTCCCATGCTATCTGGAGTTCGTTGACAATCTTGTCGATCTCTTCATAGCCTACTATCCACGCCTGGAGATCCTTGATTTTTTTCATCTGTGCCTGGGCTTCCTTGGGATGCTCCCAAAAGTCGGGCACGTGAGTGCGGAGTTCTTCCTCCTCTACCTGGATTTTCTTGCTGTCGATGTCAAAGATACCTCCTCAGCGCCAGCTTGCGCTCAAAAGTCTCTTTTAATTGTTCCTGAGTAATCATATTTTAATCAGTCGCTTGGTGAATATTTCGTTTATTTCCGGCGGAAAAATCGCTGCGGGGTGATTTTCCGGCTGCAAAGGTAAGCATAATTTTCCACCTGCGAAAACGCCACGTGTAACGCGGGTGCGGCAGATCAGCCGAAGAGGTTGAGCCGGTGGCGGTTGAGTATGACATAGAGGATGACCGGGACTCCGATGACCGGGGTGATGGCGTTGACCGGAATTATGCCGCGCGAACCGGGCATCACGCTCAGAATCACGCAGAGCAATCCGAGGGCGGCTCCGGCAAGAGCCGTGGCGGGCATCAGTATCAGGTGGCGGGAACTGCGGGTGAGCAGACGGGCCACGTGGGGGACTACCATGCCGACAAAGGCTATAGGTCCGCAAAAGGCGGTGACAACCGCTGTCAGCACTCCTGACAGTATGAGAAGCCTGTTGCGCGAACGGCGCACGTTGACTCCAAGGTTAGCGGCATAGGCATCGCCGAGGAGCATGGCGTCAAGAGGCTTGACCATGAGCATGGAAAGCGCTATGAACGTCAGCGTGAGAGGGGCAAACACGAGCAGGCGCGGCTGCGAGACCCCTGAAAATGATCCGAGTCCCCAGATTACGAACGAGTGGACTCCCTCCTGAGTGGCGAAGAAGTTCAGGAGCGAAACGGCCGAGGAGCTGAGATAACCCACAAGGATTCCGACAATCAGAAGCATAACCGAGGAGTTGAGAATGCGTGAAAACAACAGCAGCAGCGCCAGCACGAGCATGGCCCCGGCTATGGCGGCGAGGACTATGCCAAGCGATTCGCCAACGAAACCGAGGGCTCCGCCGAAGGCAAGCATCACTATGGCCACTCCGAGGCTCGATCCGGTAGAGACTCCGAGTATCGAGGGCCCGGCAAGCGGATTGGCGAACGTGGTCTGGAGCATCAGTCCGGCTATGGCAAGCGCGGAGCCGGAAAGCAGCGCCACAATGGCTGTGATCAGGCGTGAGCCGATGACGATCACTGACCATGACTGCCTGGAGGGCTCTCCGCCGGTCAGCACCGTCAGCACTTCGCGGGCCGGAATATCGACCGAGCCTATGAAGAGGCAGAGCACGAAGAGTGCGAGCGTCAGAAACAGCAGTCCCCAGAGCGAAAACCGCTCGCGGCGGGAGGAAAGCGCAGGCAGGCCGGTCATGGTGCTATATCATTTTTCTATTCGTTGATAATACTGCGTTCGGTTCGTGCCGGCATAGTCAGGTCCGAGAAAGAGAAGTATGTATTCGCGCAGCAGTTTCTCAGGATGAAAGGGAAAATCATCGAAGAGGGTCGACGTCGAGGTGTCGGCCACGTAGACATCACCCTTTTCAAAAGCCTTGATCCTTGAGTTCAGATCATAGGAACTTTTAAGCTCCGAGAGGGTGAGTTCGGGACCGTAGTTGCGGATTAGCCATATGTCGGCATCATGGGCCTTGTCATAAACCGATGCGAAATCAAGCTGTATGGAACCTGCGTCAGCAGTGTCGGCCCAGGGATTCACGCCTCCGGCGTCAGTGATGAGGCGCGACATGTAGCTGCGTCCTCCCGGCACAAACCACACGCCGTTGGTCAGCCGCTCGGTTATCACTTTGGGATGCGAGCTTGCGGAGGCGGCGCGTGCGGCAAGGCGCGAATATTCCGCCGAGACTTCCTGATAGATGCTGTCGGCCTCGTGGCGGCATCCGTAGAGTTCGCCGAGAAGCTTTATCCACTCGGCACGCCCCAGCGGGGTTGATTCCATATAGTCGGCACACTCAATAATCGGTATGCCCAGACGTTCGATCAGCCCGTAGGATGAATTCTGATAAGGCGATGCAAGTATGGCATCAGGAGCTAACACCGTGACTCTCTCAATGTCAGGCGACATTGATGAGCCTACGTCCATCACCGCGCCTGATTTCAGTCCGGCCTTCACTTCAGCCACGGTGAAATAGCCGGCATCGGCCACTCCCCTGACGGCATCAATGGCACCGAGGTCGCGGATGGCTCCGGCATGAACGCCGGAATAGACCAGCGAATTGCGCAAAGGAGTGCGCACCACCGTGCCTTCGGGCAGTCCGTCAGGATTTCCGGCAGAATCAGGCACAAGCACGTAGCGCTGGAGCAGGCGGGTGCTGTCCCACGGATTTTTAATGTCTGCCACTACATAACTGCCACAGTCGACCAGCGTCAGAAGATCAGATCCGGCAGTAAGGGTGTCGCCTGACACTTCAGCCCCGGCAGAAGAGCCGGCACCGCTGCATGACGTCAGGATGGCAACTGCGGCTGACAAAGCAAGAGAGAGAGACAAGAAACTCTTCACAATCAAGAGGTTGTTTAATAGGTTGTTTGACAAGATCAGTATCTGACCTCCCAGAGGAACAATGCCTCGCCCGGCATCGAGGTACCGGCCGCACAGCGGTCGCGGCGGTCAATCACTTCACGGAACTGTCCGATGGTCATTTTACCGCGTCCCACATCGACGAGAGTACCCACTACGGCGCGGACCATGTTGCGCAGAAAACGGTCGGCAGTGATGACGAAGACCCATTCATGCTCGCCGAGCCTCTCCCATCTGGCATAGCTCACACGGCAGATGTTGGTTTTGACATCGGTGTGAAGCTTCGAGAATGAGGTGAAATCAGAGGTCTCAAGCAGTATTTCGGCCGCACGGTTCATGGCATCGAAATCAAGCGTGGCCGGGGCTTTCCAACTCAGAGGATAGAAAAACGGAGTCTTTTCCGTTACCGCATAATAGTGGTAGGTGCGGCTGACGGCATCGAAGCGTGCATGGCGGTCAGGCTCGACCTCATAGATCTTCTGCACTGCAATGTCTTTGCCTACAACCGCATTGAGCCTCCTGACAAGCTCCCCGACATCGGCCAGAGGAGTGTCAAGATCAAAATGAGCCACCATCATGCGCGCGTTGACTCCGGCATCGGTGCGTCCGGCGCCGGTGATTTTCATTTCGCGGCGCAGGATCATCGACAGGGCGTCTTCAAGAACCGACTGTACCGTCACCTCGCCCGGCTGACACTGCCAGCCGTGGAAAGGCGCACCGCGGTAAGAGAGCTGCATGAAATATCTCATAGGCAGAATCCGTATCGGCGCATCGGCGGGTTATCAGTCTTTTTCAATATAGGTATAGCCGTAAAGGCCCGAACGGTAGTTGCTCAGGAACTCGCGGCCCTCCTCAGGAGTGATGCGTCCGGCTTTCATCGACGCTGTCACCCAGGCTTCCACGTTGCGCACAAGCTTCTTCGGATTGAACTGCACATAGTCGAGCACATCGGCCACGGTCTCGCCGTCAATGATACGGTCGATCTCATAACGGTCTTTGTAGACCGAGATATGCACGGCGTTGGTGTCGCCGAACAGATTGTGCATGTCACCGAGAATCTCCTGATAGGCACCTACGAGGAAGACTCCGAGATAGTAGGGTTCGCCGGGCTTCACGGGATGAACCGGGAGAGAACTTGCCGTGCCTCCCTGCGAGGATATGAAGTTAGAGATCTTGCCGTCGCTGTCGCAGGTGATGTCCTGTAGGGTGCATGTACGTGAGGGCTTTTCGTCGAGGCGCGACAGAGGGATGATCGGGAACACCTGGTCGATGGCCCATGAGTCGGTCAGCGACTGGAAGAGCGAGAAGTTGCAGAAATACTTGTCAGGCACCATTTTGGCCACCTTGCGCAGCTCTTCGGGAGCGTGTTTCATGTTATCGGCGATCTCACCCACCTCGCGGGCTATGCTCCAGAAAAGTTCCTCGATCTGGGCGCGGGTGCGAAGGTCGAGCATACCGAGGCTAAACAGGTCGAGAGCCTCCTCGCGGATCTGCAGGGCATCGTGCCAGCTTTCGAGAAGACGCTGCTGGTTGAGCTTGTCCCAGATCTCATAGAGCTCTTTGGCAAGTTCGTGGTCTTCTTCCTGAATATCTTTAGAGTCTTTCCAGATGGGGAGCTGCGTGGTTTCAAGCACTTCGAACACCAGCACGGAATGATGGGCGGTCAGCGAGCGACCGCTCTCGTTGATGATGTTGGGCTGTTTGAGCCCGTTTTTCTCACAGGCATCCACGATAGCCGACACGGCGTCATTGGCATACTCCTGGATAGAATAGTTCATCGAGCTGCCCGATGCGGAGTTGCGGGTACCGTCATAATCCACTCCAAGGCCGCCGCCTATGTCCATGAAGTCTATGTCGAATCCCATGTTGGTGAGCTGTACATAGAACTGGGTGGCCTCGCGGATGGCATTCTTGATGCGGCGTATCTTGGTGATCTGGCTGCCGATGTGGAAGTGGATCAGTTTCAGGCAGTGCTTCATCTTGTTTCGCTCCATGAAGTCAAGCGCTTCAAGAAGCTCCGAAGAGTTGAGACCGAATTTCGACTGGTCGCCGCCGCTTGTCTCCCACTTGCCTGAGCCTGAGGAGGCGAGCTTGATGCGGATGCCCACATTGGGGTCTATGCCGATGCGCTTGGCCACTTCCGAGATGATGCGCAGCTCATTGAGTTTTTCGACCACGAGATAGATGCGGCGTCCCATCTTCTGGGCAAGCAGAGCCAGCTCGATATAGGTCTGGTCCTTGTATCCGTTACAGATGATCAGCGCGTTTTCCTTGATGTTGGTGGCAAGCACAGCGTGGAGTTCCGGCTTGGACCCGGCCTCAAGGCCTATGTTGAATTTTTCGCCGTGAGTGACGATCTCCTCGACTACAGGACGCATCTGATTGACCTTGATGGGATAGATTATATAATTCTGTGCCTTATAGTCATACTGCTTTGAAGCCAAGGCGAAACAGTTGGAAATCTTCTCGATGCGGTTGTCAAGAATATCGGGGAAGCGCAACAGCACCGGCGAGGTTATGTCTCTGACCTGCAGTTCGTCCATGACCTCACGAAGATCAACCGAAGCAAACCCCTCACGAGGAGTAACGGCCACGTTGCCTTTCTCGTTGATGGAGAAATACTGTCGTCCCCAACCTTGAATGTTGTACAGCTCTGAGCTGTCTTCAATACGCCATCTTCTCATCGGCTATGTTCTTTTTTCTGAATTGTTTCTGAATTGTTTCTGAATTTTAGAATAATTGTCCGTAAAGCGCGTCATCGCGCGTTATTATCCGGCAAAAGTACAACTAATTCGCCAAATCGGGGTCTTTTTACAACAATTATTTTCATTATTTTGGGATATTAACAATAAAGATTGTAACTTTGCTACATAAAAATCACATCAAAACTCCTATCACATAATTTTATTAAATTTTGCTATGGATAAGAAATCCGCTTTCTCACTCCTCTTCGGTTCGGCTCTCGTGCTGACCGGTTGCAGCAAGAAGATGAATCAGTTTGCAGCTGATTACTTCAGCACCAATCCCAATCCGCTCGAAGTGGTGGGCCAGAATGTACCCGCTACCGTTACCGGTAACATTCCCCCGAAATTCTTCGTGAAAAACGCCACTGTGACAGTGACCCCCTACCTCACATTCAACGGCACCGAAGTAGCCGGCACCGCCCAGGCATTCCAGGGTGAGAAAGTTCGCGGCAACAACCGTGTCATCTCTTATGACAACGGCGGCACCGTGACAATCCCCGTAAACTATGCCTACCAGCCCGAAATGCAGCGTTCGGAACTGTATCTCGGCTTCACTGTCGATCAGAAAGGCAAGCAGTATGTGCTTCCCCGCGTGAAAGTGGCTGACGGCATCATCGCCACAGCAGCTCTCGCCGATGCCGGAACCGTTGATCCCGCTACCGCAGCTGACAAATTCCAGCGCATCATCAACGAAAAGTATTCTGCCGACATCCACTTCCTCATCAACCAGGCCAACCTCCGCGAAAGCGAGCTCAAAAGCGATGAAGTGCTCCGCCTCAACCGCGACATCAAGGCCGCTGCCGGCGACGAAAACCGCAAGATCGAAGAAATCAACATCCAGTCATACGCTTCTCCCGACGGTTCGCTCGACTTCAACACCAAACTCGCCCAGAACCGCGAGACAAACACCCAGGGCTATCTGACCAAGCAGCTCAAGAAAGACAAAGTGACTGAATTCGGCGAACTCACCGCAAACTTCACTCCCGAAGACTGGGAAGGCTTCCAGAAACTCGTAGCTGCAAGCAACATCCAGGACAAGGACCTCATCATCAGCGTGCTCTCAATGTACAAAGACCCCGAACAGCGCGAACGTGAAATCCGCAACCTCTCAAGCGTGTTCGACCAGCTCGCCGACGAAATCCTCCCGCAGCTCCGCTACTCTCGCATCACTGCCAGCGTCAACGTGATCGGCAAGAGCGATGAAGAGATCAACAAGGCGTTTGACACCGATCCCTCAACCCTCAGCGTTGACGAACTTCTCTACGGTGCAACCCTCACTGACGACCTCAACCGCAAGAAAGCCATCTACACTGCCGCCACCAACCTCTATCCCAACGACTACCGCGGCTACAACAACCTCGGCAAGGTGCTCTATCAGCAGGGCGACTATGACGCAGCTATGGCAAGCTTCAAGAAAGCAGCCCGCGTGAACTCTTCGGCTCCTGAAGCCCAGATGAACCAGGGTCTCGTGGCTCTCGTCAACAACGACCTCCGCGCTGCCAACCAGTCATTCGGCAAGGCCGGCGGTGTTCCCGAACTCGGCTCGGCTCTCGGTGTTTACTACCTCCAGCAGGGCGATGTAAACGCAGCTGTAAAGGCATTCGGAAATGACAAGAGCAACAACGCCGCTCTCGCCCAGATCCTCTCAAAGGACTACAGCAAGGCCAAGTCAACCCTCGCAGCCATCCAGGCTCCCGACGCCACCACCTACTATCTCATGGCCATCCTCGGTGCCCGCACCAACAATGACCAGATGGTGACTTCAAACCTCCGTCAGGCCATCAAGCTTGACAACAAGCTCGCCAAGCAGGCTGCCAACGACCTCGAATTCTCTCGCTTCAATCTCTCAAGCGTTCTCTGATAAGACGCCGGATTAAAGCAACAACAATCAAACAGCCCCGCGACACCGCGCTTCATGCAGTGTCGCGGGGCTGACTTTTTCATAGCTGCCACATGCCGGCAGCGCCATGCGGAACTCAGGCCTCAAACATCCTTGCCCCGCCGGGCGTTTTAACTCCGGAGGGCGTCATCCGTCAGGTCCTCTTCATCCATTCCACAAACTGCGCTTACCATTATATAATATGAACGAGGGAACAACGGCACAAAAACACCGGCACCATTACCGGCTCGACATACTGCACTGGATCATCATAGCGCTTTCAGTTCTGCTGATAGTATTCATCTCGATCGACACCTTCAACGGCATCAACTTTCTTGATGACAGATTCTACATGCACTTCCAGTTCTGGGTCTGCATAGTATTCATGGCAGATTTCTTCATCGAACTGGCTCTTGCTCCTGGCAAGCTCCGCTACACGCGCAACCGCCTTCTGTATCTGCTGCTGTCTATCCCCTATCTCAACATCATCAGTGTGCTCGGCATAAGGCTCACGCCGGAGCAGCTGTTTTTCATCCGCTTCATACCCCTGGCCCGCGGCATCATGGCGATGGTGATAGTCGTGGGCGCGTTTTCGAGAAACAAGCTGACTTCGTTCCTATCGTCTTACATAGTTACCCTCGCCTCCTTCATCTACCTCGGCAGCCTCATATTTTTCTATTTCGAGCAGGGAGTCAACGCCGATGTCAACAACTTCGGCACCGCCCTCTGGTGGGCCTGCATGAACGCCACCACCCTCGGCTGCGACATCTATCCCGTCACGGTGGCCGGAAAAGTGCTCGGCTGCATCCTTTCGGTCGGCGGCATAATCATGTTTCCGCTCTTCACAGTGTTTATCACCTCACTCATACGCCAGTACACACAGGCAACTAAAACCGACTCCGGCGCGGCCACGCAAAAAAGTTAGGCAATTATTTTTATACCCTATCCAAAAATCGTAACTTTGCAGACATCTCACGGACAAAAATGAAATCATGGAAAAGGACCCGGACAAGCGGTTTGAAATCGACGAGGTGATAGGTCGCCTTTGCAGCATGGATGACATGCGCCACGTGTGCCCGACCCGTTCAGGCGAAGGGGAGCCTCTGCTCTCCAACTCTGCCGTGCGCCGTATAGTCGAGCTTGCCTCACGCCTCATGTTTCCAGGCTTTCTCACCGACTCTGACCGCGGACCGTCCGTGATGCGCTCGGTCATGACAATCGAATGCCATGAACTGCGCGGTCTTCTGGCAAGTCAGATCTCCGCAGGTCTCTGTTTCGACAAAAACCAATCCGCCATTCCCTACGCTGACATAAGCCGTCATGCCGGATCTCTGGCCGACTCTTTTATAGACAGCCTGCCCGACCTGCGCCACATCCTCGACACTGACATTGACGCCACCTATCTCGGCGACCCCGCCGCCACCTCGACCCATGAGGTTATAATCTGCTATCCCGGCTTCAAGGCCACGGTGAGCTACCGCATAGCCCATCGCCTGCTTGAACTTGGAGTCCCGGTGGTGCCACGCATGATCACCGAGCAGGCCCATTCCGACACCGGAATCGACATCCACCCCGGAGCGAGCATAGGCAAAGGCTTCGTCATCGACCACGGCACCGGAGTGGTCATCGGAGCGACCGCCATCATCGGCGACAATGTAAAGCTCTATCAGGGCGTGACACTCGGAGCCAAGAGCTTTGTCACAGATGACTCCAACAATCCGGTCAAAGGCATTCCACGCCACCCGATACTCGGCAACGGAGTGGTTGTCTACTCCAACTCCACCATACTCGGCCGCGTGACCATTGGAGACGGAGCCGTCATAGGCGGTAACCTCTGGGTGACACGCGACGTCGAGCCCGGAGAGAAACTCATACAGGCCCGCGCCGACAACTTCCGGTCGGCCCGCTGACCCAAGGACTGCGCCTGAGGCCGAAAAACAACTGAATAAACCAAGGAAACTATATAATTTACCACATGGAACATCGTTTTGAAATGGTTGCCAAGACCTTCAAGGGTCTTGAAGAAATTCTTGCTGAAGAACTCCGGCAACTCGGAGCGGTCAATGTCGAGCCCGGCCGACGGATGGTATCATTCGAAGGTGATCTCGCCATGCTCTACCGCGCCAACATCTGCTGCCGCACCGCACTCTCTATCCTCAAGCCGATCTACAAGTTTATCGCCAAGGACACCGACTCGCTCTACGAGATGGTGAAAGAGTACAACTGGAGCGATGTAATGTCGATCGAAAAGACTTTCTCTATCGACACAACCTCACACTCCTCTGAGTTCACACACTCGCGTTTTGTCACCTATCGTGTGAAAGACGCCATTGTCGACTATTTCAAAGACCGTTTCGGCCAGGACAAGCGCCCCGGTGTGCGTCTGAACGATGCCGATGTGATGATCAACGTCCACATCGACGGTGACCGCGTCACCCTCTCGCTCAACTCATCGGGCGAGTCGCTCCACAAACGCGGATGGCGTGTGGCACAGACCGAAGCCCCGATCAACGAGGTTCTCGCCGCCGGCATCATCCTCAAAAGCGGATGGCGCGGCGACAGTCCGTTTGTCGACCCCATGTGCGGCTCAGGAACCTTCCTCATCGAAGCCGCGATGATTGCCGCCGGAATCAAGCCCGGAAGCTTCCGCAAGGATTTCGCCTTTGAACACTGGCGCGACTATGACGCCGAACTGTTTGAAAAGGTGATGGCCGAAGATTCAGGTCTCCGCGAAGTGCCGTTCAAGATCTACGGTTCAGACATCTCGCCGAAAGCCGTGGCCATTGCCGAACGCAACATTCTTTCAGCCGGTGTCGACGAATATATCAACCTCCGAATCAAACCCCTCCAGCTCTGGGACGAGGCTCCGGCAGGAGGAGCGCCCGGTGTGCTCATCACCAATCCGCCCTACGGCGAGCGCATCAACGTCCAGGACATGGAGCAGCTCTACAAGACACTCGGCACCAAGTTCAAGCGTGTCTTCCTCGGCTACCACGCCTGGGTCATCTCCTCGAACATCGACTATCTCACAGCCATCGGACTGACTCCTTCGGTCAAAGAAGCCATGCAGAACGGAGGCCTCGACTGCGAACTGCGCGAGTACGTGATCTTCGAAGGAACCAAGAGCGACTTCCGTCGTGAAGGCGGTGTGCTCAAGGAAGAAGCCCCTGACCGCAAGGAACGCCGCCAGCCCGCGCGCAAGAGCGACAGCGAATGGCGCCGCGACGCCCGCGAAAAAGGCATGGGCGGCAAGGATGCCGGAGCTGCCCGCCGCAAGCCCAACAAGCTTGAAGACAGATACCGTCCGCAGAAAGGCGGCTATGCCCGCAGCGAGGAACGCAGACGCAAGTTCAAGGAAGAGACGGCCGCCCAAAGCGAAGCCGAACAGCTTCTCTCGCGCCACCGCAATCCCCACGCGCTCAAATCGCTCGGCGAATCGCCCAAACGCCCGTCAATACCCGCGCCTGACGGCCCGTTCATGAGAACCCGCCGCCGCTGGAAGCGTCCGGATGCCGACAATTCGTCTTCCGAAGGAGAGGCATAAGCAGCTCGTCCAGACACCTCTCCTCCCCCCCAATACCTTTCTCTCCGATTCAACATAAAATTCTCAAATCACGCTAATCCATATAACCAAAAGCCATGTCACTCCAACAGAATCTCAACACTCTGCGCCATCCCGTCAGCAACGCGCCTGAAAAAAGTCCTTTCAACGCCGGCGAAACCCTCGCCTGCCAAGGTGAGAAGCTCAGAGTGCTGCTCCTCGGATCGGGCGGCCGCGAATGCGCCCTCGCATGGAAAATATCACTCTCTCCCCGCCTTGAGAAACTTTTCATAGCTCCCGGCAACGGCGGCACGGATGCCTACGGTGAAAACGTGGCTCTCTCGCCGCTTGATTTCGCCGCGATAGCCGCTTTCTGCAAGGAGAATTCCATCGACATGATCGTTGTCGGCAATGAAGATCCTCTCGTGGCCGGAATCTATGACTACTTCCTGAACGTGGAAGGCGCTCCTCTGATCGTAGGTCCCTCTCAGGCCGGCGCCGCGCTCGAAGGCAGCAAGGATTTTGCAAAGCAGTTCATGGTGCGCCACTCTATACCCACCGCCGCCTACCGCAGCTTCACTGCCGAGACCGTCGAAGAGGGATGTGCGTTTCTTGAATCACTCAAAGCTCCCTATGTGCTCAAAGCCGACGGCCTTGCAGCCGGAAAAGGTGTGCTCATAATCGACTCTCTCGATGAAGCCAAGGCCTCGCTGCGCGAGATGCTGGGCGGAATGTTCGGCAAATCATCGGCCACGGTGGTGATCGAAGAGTTCCTCAAGGGAATCGAATGTTCGGTTTTCGTTCTCACCGACGGCAACGGCGGCTACCGCATACTCCCCGTGGCAAAAGACTACAAGCGCATCGGCGAAGGCGACACCGGACCCAACACCGGAGGCATGGGAGCTGTCAGCCCCGTTGTGTTTGCCGACAGCGAATTCATGCGCAAAGTGGAGGAACGCATCATACTCCCGACTGTCAACGGACTGATAGCCGAAGGCATCACCTACCGAGGCTTCATCTTCCTCGGTCTGATCGAAGTTGACGGCGAGCCGATGGTGATAGAATACAACGTCCGCATGGGCGACCCTGAAACCGAAGTCGTGATGCTCCGCATCGCCTCTGACCTGCTCCCGCTGCTCGAAGCCGCAGCCAAAGGCAACCTCGGCTCTCTTCCCCTCGCTGAAGATCCCCGCTTCGCCACAACCGTCATGGTAGTGTCAGGCGGATATCCGGGAAGCTACACAAAGGGTGAGACCATTACCGGCGCCGATGCTCCGATGAGCAACGCCATTCTCTTCCACGCAGGCACACGCCGCGAGGCCGACGGCGAGCTCGTCACTTCAGGCGGACGTGTGATTGCATGCAGCGCCTATGGCAATTCGATCGACTCGGCTCTCGCCAACAGCTATGCAGCCGCCGACTCTGTTGAATTCAACGGCAAATACATGCGCCACGACATCGGCCAGGACCTTAAGAAACTGAGTGAAAACCGCGGATGACCCGTAAAGAACTCACATTTACCCGCATAATCCGTTCGCGGGGCATGGGCGTGCTCATAGGCCTCGCGGCGGTTTTTATGACCCTGCAGGCTCAGCTCGCAGGCAAGATCACACACATAGGCGATTTCCGCACCGTGGCCTTCCCCACACCGTCGTCATGGCTCCCTGAAGGCAGCATTTCGATGTGGGCCAACATCCTCGCGGTCCTGGCCACCGGAGCGGTAATGATCATCATCAACCGCCACTTCAATCTGCTGCGCACCACATCGGCCTTCTTCGCGGCCTATTTCGTGTTTATCACAGCCTGCACCCCGGCTGTGATGGGCCAGTTAGGCGCCTCATCGCTGCTTGCGCTGATCATGATGGGGGCCGTATGGCTGATTTTCAGCATCTACAACCAGCGCATCAGTTCGCGCAGGGTCTTTCTGGCCTTCTTCCTGATCGGACTGGGACAGCTGACGGAATATTCCTTCGCGCTCTATATCCCGGTGTTCATCGCCGCCCTTGGGCAGATGCGAATCTTCACGTTCAAAAAAATCCTTGCCGCGATTCTGGGCAACATCGCTCCGGCATGGATCACCTGGGGACTCGGACTGGTGCCTGAGCCGGAAATCCCGCAGTTCTGCTTCACTCCTCCCTCAATGCTGCTGACCGACAGCGCCGACTGGCCCATGCTTTCGGCCGCCGCTCTGACGCTGCTGGCCGGATTCGTGTTCGGCAACCTGAACCTCATAAAGATCATAGGATTCAACGCACAGGCCCGCGCCTATAACGGTGTGCTGACACTCCTCTCGATCGCAACAGGCATTTTCGCCATTGTCAACTTCACAAACCTTCCGCTCTACATCACCCTCCTGAATGCCTGTGTGGCCTTCCAGGTGGGCCATTTCTTCCGCTTCACCGTCATGCGCCGCGGCTATATTGCCGTAGTGGTCCTGATGGCCGCCTATTTCGGCATATACCTGTGGGGAATGTTGAGTTGAGACGGAAGCCACAGCGCCACACAAACGCATCAATACACAGGCTTAGCCAACAGACCACCATACGCACATGAAAATCGTAGCCGACCGCAATATTCCCTATATAGCCGATGCAGTCCGCCCGCTCGGAGAGGTAGTGCTCCTGCCGGGTGATGCCATCACGGCCGAGACAGTAAAAGATGCCGACATTCTTCTGACACGCACACGCACACGCTGCGATGCCTCGCTGCTCGACGGGTCCATCTGTTCCTTCATCGGCACCGCCACAATCGGCACCGACCACATTGACCTCGACTATTGCCGTGAATGCGGCATCACGGTGGCCAACGCTCCGGGCTGCAATGCTCCCGCCGTGGCCCAGTATGTGCTTTCGGCCATCAGAGCCTTTCTGCCTCCCGAAGAAACGCTTGCCGGAAAAAGGCTTGGCATAATCGGAGTGGGAAACGTCGGCACTATCCTCAACCGCTGGGCCTTAGGACTCGGCATGACCACCATCCTCAACGACCCTCCACGCCGGGAAAGCGGCGACACCACCTATATCTACAGCTCCCTTGAAGAAATCGCCTCAGAAAGTGATTTCATCTCGATCCACACCCCATATTCCAAGACCGGTCCACACCCCACTCGCCATCTGCTGAATTCGGAATTCCTGTCAGCCGTGAGCCGGCGGCCGCTGATAATCAATGCCGCCCGCGGTCCCGTGGCCGACACGCAGGCGCTCAAAGATGCCCTCAGCCGGAATCTCATATCAGGTGTGGCCATTGACTGCTGGGAAAACGAGCCTGACATTGACCTCGGACTGCTTTCAGAAGCCTTCGTGGCCACGCCGCACATTGCAGGCTATTCCAACGAGGGAAAAATCAGAGCCACCCGCATGGTGCTCGATGCACTTGCCGGCCATCTGCACGACCGTTTCGGCCTTGACATCACAGCCGCGACCCTTTCGGCCGGACTGCCCGCCGTAGGCCCGATACCGGAGACCGTCACCGAGCAGCAACTCGGCTATGACATCAACGCCGACCACATAACGCGCAATCTGCCCTCTCCCGATGCAGCCGTAAGCAGTTGTTTCGAATCTCTGCGCAACAATTACAATCTCCGGCCCGAACCTCACATCTGAGACTCCGGCCCCACACGTTTTTCCAGATCTCTTTTTGGTCCGGACCATGCCAAAATTCGGTTTTAATTTGGTTTAAATTTACAGAAACTTCCTGAAAACAAGTAAAAACCGGTTCATGGCAGAGACGTAAAACCAACTCCACGGATGTTATAATACAATAGCCCCCACGGAGATCCTTGCTTATGAAACAGATTCTTACAATACTCATGATATTCTGCGCCCTTGCCGCAGGCGCAGCCGGCAAAACTCCCAAAAGGAGCAAAGCCAAAAAGGCACGGACCACAAAAGTAGTCCCGGCTCCCTCCGTGCCGCGTCCGGCCCGCGAAGCGTTTGTCACACGTGTGGACGCACCCTCGGCCAAAAAAGGTCTGGCCGGCAAGAACATAGCCCTCTGGCAAAGCCACGGCCGATATTTCGACCAGAATGAAGAGCGCTGGATGTGGCAGCGCGCACGCCTTATGGGTACGGTGGAAGACCTCTATCCCCAGGCCTACGTGCTCCCCTACCTCATCCCTATGCTCGAAAATGCCGGGGCCTATGTGATGACCCCGCGCGAACGTGACACCTCGACTCAGGAAATCATCGTCGACATGGACGGAGGCTTCGCTCAGAAAGACTACAACGAGAAAAACGGACAGCAGAAATGGACAGCCGCCACCGGTGTCAAAGGCTTCGGCTACAAGAAGGAGATTCTTGGAACCGGCGACAACCCCTTCCGCATGGGTTCTGTCCGCGAAGTGGCCACCGTCACCGACCCGGCCAAAGCCTCTACCGCATCCTGGTATGCCGATTTCCCCGAAGGCGGCAACTACGCGCTCTACATCAGCTATGCCTCGCTCCCAAACAGCGCCCGCGACGCGCGCTACACCGTGAACTCACTCGCCGGAAGCGAGGAGTTTGACGTGAACCAGCGCATCGGCGGAGGCACATGGGTCTATCTCGGCACCTTCCCCTTTGCCGCAGGCAAAAGCGACACCCCGGTGGTGGAGCTCTCAAACGTCTCGACCGAAAGCGGCAAGGTGGTCACGGCCGATGCCATCAAGATAGGCGGCGGCATGGGCAATGTCAGCCGCTCGGCTGCAGGCGGCGAGCCTGTGGTCAGCACCTATCCGCGTTTCACCGAGGGCGCGCGCTACTGGATGCAGTGGGCCGGTGTTCCCGCGTCGGTCTACAGCATCACCAACGGCGAAAACGACTATGAGGACGACTACAAGAGCCGCGCCCTCTGGGTCAACTACCTCGCCGGAGGCTCCTCGCAGCTTCCGGGAGAGAAGGGACTGGGAATTCCCGTTGACCTCTCGTTCGCATTCCATACCGACGCCGGCACCACATCTGACCCCGGCGAGACCGTAGGCACGATGCCTATAGTCTACACCAAAGGCGCCCGCCTGGGAAGCGGCGAGGCCCGCACCACCTCACGCCGCTATGCCGACATAGTAACCGATCAGATTGTCAGCGACATCCAGACCCTCTACGAGCCGACATGGACCCGCCGCAAGCTGCGCGACAAACCCTATCGTGAGGTGATGGACACTAAAGTGCCCGCAATGCTGATCGAGCTTCTGAGCCATCAGAACTTCGCCGACATGCGCTATGGCCTCGACCCCACATTCCGTTTCACCGTCAGCCGCGCCATCTATAAAGGCATTCTGAAATACCTCCATGAGAAAGACGGTGTGCCCTACGTGGTAGAACCTCTGCCCGTAAGCCACTTCCGCATCTCAGGCAGCGGCAGCGAGTATCTGCTCACCTGGCAGGGTGTCGACGATCCGCTGGAGCCCTCGGCCAAGCCTACATACTACATTGTCTACGAACGCATTGACAACGGAGCCTTCACCGAACTGGCCGTGACTGACGATCCGCAGCTCACGGTCCGCGTCAAGGATGACCGCATCTACAGCTACAAGGTTGTCGCGGCCAATGACGGAGGCATCAGCTTCCCCTCCGAGATACTATCACTGTGCGACACCGGCACCGACAAACCCCAGGTGCTGATTGTCAACGGCTTCACCCGCATCTCAGGCCCTGCCGAAGTCTATGCCTCAGGCCGCGTAGGCTTCGACTATGAGGAAGACCACGGAGTGCCCTACATCAGCGACATCCACTTCACCGGCCTCCAGACCGAATTCCGCCCCGGAGTAGAATGGACCTCCAATGACTCTCCCGGCCACGGCGCCAGCCGCGCGACCCATGAGACCGAAGTCTTCGCCGGCAACACCTTCGACTTCGTCTATGTCCACGGCACCGCCATACGCGCCGCCGGCCACTCCTTCATCTCGGCCGGAGTCGACGCCTTTGTCGACAACATGCCCGAAGCCCGCATCATCGACCTCATCCTCGGCAAGCAGAAAGAAATCACAGTAGGCACCTCGCAGGAACGCAAGTTCAAACCATTCACCGACGAACTCAAGCAACGCCTGAGCCAATTCTGCGACGCCGGCGGCTCACTCTTCGTGTCGGGCAGCTACATAGGCAGCGACCTCTTTGACAACCGCTACTCCACAAGCTCGCAGCGGGTAGCCGACGGACAGTTCGGCCACTCGGTGCTCGGCCTCCAGTGGCGTCAGGCAAAAGCCACAGTCACAGGCAAAGTCCGCGAAGTCAAATCGAAATACGCCGAATTCCATCCGGGCCTCTCGTTCACCTTCCGTCAGCAGCTCAACGCCGACTGCTACGCTGTGGAATCGCCTGAATCATTCAGCCCCATCGACCCGTCGAACGGCACCGCCATACTGCGCTACACCGAAAACGACTACATAGCCGGCGTGGCCTTCGACCCCGGCACCCACCGCGCCGTGACCCTCGGCTTCCCCTTCGAGACCATCACCGGCAGCTACGAGCGTGACGCGCTTATGAAACAGATCCTCGACTTCTTCACCGCCCCTGAAGGAGAGCATCCCGGCGCACGCCCCAAAGTGCTGCCGGAAACCATCATAGGCCACGAACCACCCACCACACCGATGCAGACCCGCTCCCCGCGCAACCTGCGCCCACGCGAAGCAGCCGAACTCGCCGAAAACACCGAAGCCCGCAAACCCCGCAAAGGCCCCACCCGCCAAGCCTGACCATCCTGACACCCCAGACCCTCCACGCCTGCCTCCACCCGCCAACAACCCTTTTCACACAACCGGAGAATCTATTTTCAATCAAAGACTCTCTTAGGCTTACCGCACAATGATCAGAAATCAAAAATCGACCTTGATTTCTGATCCTTTTTTTGTAATCTGTTGTATATTTAAGCCATTATAACTAATTTTGACAAAATTCTCACGCCGATCGGGAGTGACGCATGAATCTCATGCTCACCCAGGGCGGGAGGAACGATATATAAATTACAAGGCGTTTATTCGCGCTTGTTCTTGGCCGATTGAAACTACCACATTCAATATCCATGCCAAGGATGATGCAACGATAGATGCTCATGGGTATGTATAGATACCATCCGGCTCTGTATGCCTTTGCATATTCAGCCGGGCTATCTTCATATCGGCGTGAGGTCTGCGTTGCTCGTCTGCATGGATGGGCTGTGGTAGGCCTCAATCGGCGTGACGGGCAACAGTAAGGCTCTCACGTCTTCGTTTTTATATACCTGCACCCATTCCTTTAAACCTATGTAAACCAATCTTTTTGTTCAGGGGACTAACCGGAGAGTCATAAGCCCGCCTACAGATTTACTGCCATGACGATACCGAACATGACATTCTATGACTTTCTCGGAAAATTCGGACCCGGAACTTTGTTTTGGCTACCTCTGATTCATAATGAGTCAGACTTGCCCCAATCATGGGTCTGGTGTATTGCCGCCGTAATCGGCTTCTTCCTCACAGGCATTATCTTGGACAGCGCTGTCCGACAGCTGACCAGACCTTTATCGCTAAACAAATGTATGCTCACCAAATCAAGAAAGGAGCTATACGGCAAAATCATCACAGAGTCTCTGCCGCCAACCCTTCAAGCAGACCCGCCAGACATAAAAATCAGCTATTTCAAAGCCTATTATAGAGTCCAGACCGGCAAACTGCTCGGAAACGTCCCGGTGCTTGAAGCGCAGGAAAATTTTCTGAAATCAATCTGGTTCATATTGCTGATATATATGTCTGTGATAATCTTTGACAAATTTCCGTCCGCCTTTACAATACCATCTGCTATAACATTCGCCATTTTCTTCGCCATTATAGCTATACCGTTCGTCTGGTATAAAATCCAGATGAAAATATATGAACTCATATGGGACGCTGAATTATATCTTATTTCACAAAATGCAACTGATCATGATGACAAAAATACCCGAAATATCTGACATTCACAAAGCGGGCCGGTCGTTCCTGCATCGAAGTCTGTGCATTGTCTTTATCCTTTTATCGGCAATGATATTCAGCAACGAAATCAATGCGCAGACAACAGTTAAGATTGATAATGTAAAATATCAATTGGAAGATGACGGTACCGCGAAAGTTGTAGGGTTGGTTTATCACTCCTCCTACGGCTACACATTTAATATTCACTCTCAGATAGAGTACTCCGGCAGAACATATAAAGTAACATCAATAGCCTGTTTAGACTGTAATACCTATTTTGATAATAACTTCCCAAAAATCAACATTGAAGACGGCATACTCTATATTGAAGACCGAGTATTTACGGATGCCGCCTCCCCCTGGGAACCACCTGTTTTCAATAAAGATCCAAGCAGAAGAGGCTATCTAAGCATAAACTTCCCTTCAACTTTAATCAAAATTGGTAATGAAGCCTTTGAGGGTATCAAATTGGAGGCAATAAACCTTCCGTCAAATCTCGAAGAAATCGGTGACGGAGCGTTTAGAAACTGCACTATGTTCACCGAACTCGTCATTCCGAACAGTGTCAAGAAAATCGGAGCCGGAGCGTTCTCCGGTTGCACCGATATGGTAAGTCTCGAACTGTCCAACTCACTGACAACCATAGCTGACAACACTTTTTCAGGCTGTTCGAAGCTCCAGTCAGTCTCCATACCGCGCTCTGTGGAAAGTATCTGTGAATCAGCCTTTATGTCTTGCCCGGCTCTTTCATCGCTGACACTGCCGGCATATCTCACGTCGATAGGCAACTCAGCGTTTCAGGGCTGCACCACTCTTGGTGATGTGGTCTTCCCCGACAGACTTTCCAGCCTTGGAGACAGAGCGTTCGAGGGTTGTAGCAATCTGACAACTCCATCTACATTCCCGTCACTTCGCACAATCGGAACCGGGTGCTTCAAAAATTGCACTTCGCTCACATCAATCGCCCTGCCTGATGCCATCAAGGCAATCCCCGATGAATTTTTTGACAATTGCCTGAGCCTTACATCCTTCAGACTGCCATCGCAACTTGAATCTGTGGGCAACAGAGCTTTCTTCAACTGCTCATCGCTTCCATCACTCGAATTTCCGGCAACCGTTTCGCAGATAGGCTCCAATGCGTTTAACGGCTGCCGGACCATGTCTCAGCTCTATCTGACAAACCAGGCTCTTACAATCAATGAATCAGCCTTTGCCAACTGCGGCGGCCTGAAATATGTGGAACTCTCCGGCGGCCTGCAGACCATACCGCAGGAATGTTTCAGAAACGGCAGTGGGATAGAAACCATAGTTCTTGGAGAAAAGGTAGAGAGGTTAGAGCCTTTGTGTTTTGACGGATGCAATAATGTGACTCTGATCAGATCGCTCAACCCAACGCCGCCGTCAGCCTCGACCAACAGTTTCTCAGAAGCCGCTTATGCCAACGCCACACTCAAAGTCCCTGCCGCTGGCAGTGGAGACTATTCAAACGCAGCTGTGTGGAAGTATTTTGACAAAAATTCGCCAATCTATCCCTCAATCGAATACATCACTGTCAACCCGTCGGCATTATCCGGCAAAAACGGACAGCATGGCTTCCTTTCAATCAACACCTATCCCTCGCAGGCCAAATACACAGTTCCCAAATGGACAAGTTCAGACCCAGACATCGTCTCGATCACTGATGCCGGAGAATATACCATCGGAGCAAAAACCGGCGAGGCGACGGTTACAGCTACTGTCACTGACCTTGAAAACGGCAGGACTTTCTCAGGAGAGTGTAAAGTCACCGTCACACCGACACAGGCCACACAGCTGACTCTTGACCGGACAAGCCTGAGCCTATGTGAATATCAGACCTACACCCTCTCGGCCACGGTAATGCCTGAAACAACCACCGAACCCATCACCTGGAGTTCGTCAGACCCTTCGATTGTAAGCGTAAGCGAAAACGGCACCGTCCGGGCGCTCAATATCGGCCAGGCTGTCATCACTGCAAGATGCGGCGACATTAGCGCCACCTGCACGGTAAGCGTCTCCGGCTCCCTAATCCTTGACCGCCAAGAGGTCATACTTTCAATGTCCGAGACCGCAACCCTGACGTTAACCGTACTGAACGAGGAACTTGCAGGCAAAAACATTGTGTGGATATCATCAAATGAAAATGTAGCTACCGTAAAGGACGGCCTCATCACTCCGCACTCTGTAGGCGAATGTGAGATCACAGCTACAGTCGGAACCACCGGTATTTCCTGCCACGTGATTGTCAGCGGCTTGGAGATCACTCCGGCCGGACCGTTTACAATGAGGATAACGGAAACCCTGCAGCTCTCGGCCAAGACCTATCCTGAGAGCGCCGTCACATGGGCTGCCGGTGATCCGGCAATCCTCACCGTGGATGAAAACGGACTGGTGACTGCCCTGGCAGCCGGCAAGACCTGGGTCAAGGCCACAGACGGATATGGCAAAGAATCATCGGTCGAGATAAACATACTCCCCGAACCGGTTGCATCTATAACTCCTGAAAAGGCCTCTTTGGAAATACTTGTCGGAGAAACCGTTAAAGCAAATGTTGTAGTCAAACCTGAATATGCCACAGAAAAAAGGCTGGATTGGACAAGTCTGAATCCGGAAGTCGCTTCAGTTGATGCCTTCGGCAATATAACGGCTCTGAAAGAAGGGACTGCCGAAATCCGGATCGCAGCCATTGACGGCTCCGGCATCAGCACTTCCATCATGGTTTCGGTCATCTCCCGCCAGATAATCTGGGACCAGACATTCCGCTGCGAGGCAGGTGAGAAAGTAGCCCTCACCGCTTATTCTAACGATGGCAATAGCAGCAATATACAATACCGCTACGTCCGGCCTGACGGAGGATTCCGCAATGTTACGATATCCCAGGAGGGTGACAAATGGTATGCCACCTTCCCCGAAGTAGGTCCTTGCATCATTGAGGCTTACTGGTCAGACAATTCAGGCTCGGTCCGCAAGAACTTCAATGTGGTCTCTGAGCATGACGGACTTATGTATATCGACGGTCTGTATTACAGATATACCGATAAAAACCGGAAGGCCCTGACGGTGGTTCCCGGATATGAGGTATATGCCGGTGATTACTCGATACCTGCATCCGTAAACGGTCTGCCGGTCACCGAGATCGGACGACAGGCTTTCTATTCATGCAAGTCGCTCGGCTCTGTAACAATACCGAACGGCATCACAAAAATTGGCTACGAGGCCTTCGGCAACAGTACACTGACAAGCATCCATATTCCGGCATCTGTGACGGTATTTGACGACTATGTCTTCAATGCCTTACGTGGTCGTCTGACTGACATATATCTCTATGGCATGACTCCGATTGTAGCCGACGGCACCACGTTCAACGCGACAACAGTATATAATAGTTGTGTGCTGCATGTTCCGGCAGGCACTCTGGCGGCATACCGTCAGGCCGAGGTATGGAAAGAATTCGCAAATATCACAGATGACATCGTGATCCCGGCCACCGGTCTTGTGCTTGACAAAACAAGCCTGACCTTATATGTGAATAATGAATCCACCCTGAAAGCCACTGTAACTCCTGAGACAACCACTGATATTCTTGTCTGGAGCTCCTCTGACACATCAATTGCGACCGTAAGCAAAAACGGCACCGTCACTGCGCTGAAATCAGGCAAAGCTGTCATCACAGCGACATGCGGCAAAATGTCGGCATCCTGCTCAGTCTCTGTAATCAAAGGGGTCTCACTGAACATGGAAAATGCTAACCTCACCCTCTCAGGCACAGCAGAACTGACAGTGACCATACATGACAGCCAGCTTGCAGGCAAAAATATTGTATGGACATCATCAAATGAAAATGTAGCCACTGTAAAAGACGGCATCGTCACTCCACGCTCTTTTGGAGAATGCTATATCACAGCTACAGTCGGAACCGCCGGCGTTTCATGTCATGTAACTGTCAGCGGCATGCAGATCACTCCGGCCGGACCGTTTACAATGAAGATAACGGAAACCCTGCAGCTCTCGGTCCTGGCCTATCCCGTGAGCACCGTCACTTGGACTGCCGGTGATCCGGCAATCCTCTCTGTGGATGAAAACGGACTGGTGACTGCTCTGGCAGCCGGCAAGACCTGGGTCAAGGCCACAGACGGATATGGCAAAGAATCATCGGTCGAGATAAACATACTCCCCGAACCGGTTGCATCTATAACTCCTGAAAAGTCTTCTTTGGAAATGCATGTAGGTGAGACGACCAATGTAAACGTTGTCATCAAGCCTGAATATGCCACTGAAAAGACACTGAAATGGACAAGTCTGAATCCGGAAGTCGCTTCCGTCGATGCCCTTGGCAATATAACGGCTCTGAAAAAAGGAAATGCAGAAATTCTGATTGAAGCTACCGACGGCTCCGGCATCAGCACTTCCATCATGGTGTCGGTCATCCTGCGCCAGATAATATGGGACCAGACATTCCGGTGCGAGGTAGGAGAGAAAGTCGTGCTTGCCGCTTATTCCGAAAATGACGATAATGGCAATATACTATACCGCTGCGTCCAGCCTGACGGAGGATTCCGCAACGTTCCTATAACCAAAGAAGGAGACAGCTGGTATGCCACCTTCCCTGAAGCAGGTCCTTGCATCATTGAAGCTTACTGGCCGGACACTAATTCAGGCTCGGTCCGCAAGAATTTCAATGTGGTCTCTGAACATGACGGACTCATGTATGTAAACGGCCTGTATTACAGATACACCGATAAAAATCAGAACGCCCTGACGGTGGTTTACGGATATGAGGTATATGCCGGTGACTACACTGTTCCGGCTTCTGTAAACGGTCTGCCGGTCACTGAAATCGGCGACTGGGCATTTTATTCATGCAAGTCGCTCGGCTCTGTGACAATACAGAACGGCATCACAAAAATTGGAACCCAGGCCTTTGGCAACAGTACACTGACAAGCATCCACATTCCGGCATCAGTGACGGTATTAGGCGACCATGTCTTCAATGCCTTACGTGGTCATCTGACTGACATATATCTCTATAGAAAGACTCCGATTGCAGCCGACGGCACCACGTTCAACGCGACAACAGTATATAAAAGTTGTGTGCTGCATGTTCCGGCAGGCACTCTGGCGGCATACCGTCAGGCCGAAGTATGGAAAGAGTTCGCTAACATAGTAGACGATCTCATGATCCCGGCCACCGGTCTTGTGCTTGACAGAACAAGCCTGACACTGTATGATAATAATGAATTCCGGCTGAATGCCTATGTGACACCTGAGATAACCACCGACATCGTCATCTGGAATTCCTCTGACACTTCAATAGCGACCGTAAGTGAAAACGGAACCGTCACTGCGCTGAAATCAGGCAAAGCTGTCATCACGGCAACATGCGGTAACATGACGGCATCCTGCTCAGTTACTGTGCTCAAAGGGGTCTCACTGAACATGGAAAATGCTGACCTCACCCTCTCAGGCACAGCAGAACTGACAGTGACCATACATGACAGCCGGCTTGCAGGCAAAAATATTGTATGGACATCATCAAATGAAAATGTAGCCACTGTAAAAGACGGCATCGTCACTCCTCGCTCTTTTGGAGAATGCTATATCACAGCTACAGTCGGAACCGCCGGCGCTTCATGTCATGTAACTGTCAGCGGTATGCTGATCACTCCGGCCGGGCCGTTTACAATGAAGATAACGGAAACCCTGCAGCTCTCGGTCATGGCCTATCCCGTGAGCACCGTCACTTGGACTGCCGGTGATCCGGCAATCCTCACCGTGGATGAAAACGGACTGGTGACTGCCCTGGCAGCCGGCAAGACCTGGGTCAAGGCCACAGACGGATATGGCAAAGAATCATCGGTCGAGATAAACATACTCCCCGAACCGATAGCCTCTATAACTCCTGAAAAGTCTTCTTTGGAAATGCATGTAGGTGAGACGGCCAATGTAAATGTGATCATCAAGCCTGAGTATGCCACTGAAAAGACGCTGAAATGGACAAGTCTGAATCCGAAAGTCGCTTCCGTCGATGCCTATGGCAATATAACGGCTCTGAAAGAAGGGACTGCCGAAATCCGGATCGCAACCATTGACGGCTCCGGCATCAACACTTCCATCATGGTGTCAGTCATCCAACGCCCGATAATCTGGGACCAGACATTCCGCTGCGAAGCAGGTGAGAAAGTAGCCCTCACCGCTTATTCTAACGATGGCAATAGCAGCAATATACTATACCGCTGCGTCCAGCCTGACGGAGGATTCCGCAACGTTCCTATAACCAAAGAAGGAGACAGCTGGTATGCCACCTTCCCTGAAGCAGGTCCTTGCATCATTGAAGCTTACTGGCCGGACACTAATTCAGGCTCGGTCCGCAAGAATTTCAATGTGGTCTCTGAACATGACGGACTCATGTATGTAAACGGCCTGTATTACAGATACACCGATAAAAATCAGAACGCCCTGACGGTGGTTTACGGATATGAGGTATATGCCGGTGACTACACTGTTCCGGCTTCTGTAAACGGTCTGCCGGTCACTGAGATCGGACGACAGGCTTTCTATTCATGCAAGTCGCTCGGCTCTGTGACAATCGAGAACGGTATCACAAAATTGAGCTACGAGGCCTTTGGCAACAGTTCGCTGACAAGCATCCATATTCCGGCATCTGTGACGGTATTTGACAACTATGTTTTCAATGCTTCAAGATATGGGCCTCTGACTGACATATATCTCTACGGCATGACTCCGATTGCAGCCAACGGCACCACGTTCAACGCGACAACAGTATATAACAGTTGTGTGCTGCATGTTCCGGCAGGCACTCTGGCGGCATACCGTCAGGCCGAGGTATGGAAAGAGTTCGCCAATATTGTTGATGACCTTGACCCGACATCCGCAATCACAGACGTTCAGTATGACAACATCGGCAGGGGCGATATCTATAACATCAGGGGTATCCTTATAAAACGAAATGCTGACAGTGATGATATCCGGCGTCTGAATCCCGGAATCTATATCATCAACGGCAAGAAGATCATGATTAAATGATAGTCACTGCCGTAGCTCCGCTCCGTTAAGGGCTTGCTCTTGACCATCGACAAAAGCCACAAAAAATATTGCTTTTTTCAGGCGAAAATTATACGCCTCACACATATAGCAATATTTCTTGTGGCTTTTGCTTTGTCTGAAATCTGTTTTTCAAGTACGGTTCTCATAAATTTAAACCCAAAGTCTTTCTTAGGCCGGGATTCATTGCGGTTTATCGGGGGAAATTTACGAACTTTGCAGTGAGGCGAGGTGTGTGGCTGTCACACTCTGATTTCAAGCGCCTTTCTGTAAAAATCATGAAATCCCGTTTTTCAACCAAAACTATGAAGGATCTGGCGGCTCAGGCCGGCCGGGGTCCGATACTCATACATCTCTCTGACGATGACGTGACCTTTGTCAACGGCGGTGACCACAGACTGCTCAGTGTTCTCGCCGAGACCGGTGCGGCAATGGTGTATTCCGACTTCCTTACGCCTGCCGATGGCGGCGGCGATCCTTTGCCCCACCGGCTGATCGACTGCCAGTTCGGGGCCATCCGCGATGACTTCGACTTCGGGCGGATCGTGGCTGTGGACCCCGCCATGATGCGCCGTGCGGTGGAGGATATGACCGACGATTTTGAGGCTGCCGGCTGGTATGACCTGCGCCTGCGCCTCTCGCGTCTCGGCAGGATTGTGCACATTCCGGAGACTCTCTATCTGGCTTCGCCCAAGGCTTCAGTCAGCGCCGACGAGGGCGAGGAGCAGTTCCGCTACGTGGACCCGCGCAACCGCAGTTCGCAGATAGAGATGGAAAAAGCCGCCACGGCCCATCTCAAGGCCCTCGGCGCTCTGGTGACACCCGCCGGAATCACGCGCCCGGACCTCGATGAAGGCTCCTTCCCGACAGAGGCTTCGGTGATCATCCCCGTGCGCAACCGCCACCGCACAATAGCCGATGCCGTCAGGAGCGCTCTGGCTCAGCAGACATCATTCCCGTTCAACGTCATTGTGATAGACAACCGCAGCACCGATGGCACATCAGAGATTCTTGCCGAAATCGCGGCCTCAGACCCGCGTCTTAAGATCATAAGCACTGCCCCGGCTCCCGCGCCGGCTCCGGGCATAGGCGGATGCTGGAACCTCGGCATCAACAGTCCCGACTGCGGACGCTTCGCCGTGCAGCTTGACAGCGACGACATCTACAGCCGCCCCGACACTCTTGAAATGATCGTCGGCAAGTTCCGCGAGACCGGTGCGGCAATGGTCATCGGCTCTTATATGCTCACCGACTTTGAGGGCAATCCGCTGCCCCCCGGACTGATAGACCATGCGGAATGGACCGATGACAACGGGCCAAACAACGCCCTGCGCATCAACGGTCTCGGCGCGCCGAGGGCATTCTTCACCCCCGTGGCCCGCGAGATAGGTTTTCCGGATGTCAGCTACGGCGAAGACTACTCGATGGGGCTTGCCGTCAGCCGCCGCTACCCGATAGGGCGCATCTATGAACCGCTCTACTCTTGCCGCCGCTGGGAAGGCAACTCCGACCACGCCCTCAGCCCTGAGCGTATCAACGCCAACAATACCTACAAGGACCGGGTGCGCACCCTCGAACTCATCTCTCGCCAGAAGCTCAACCATGAATCCTGAAAGTTTTTTCCGTTCGGAACTTGCGGCGTGGCCTCTGGCTGCTGAAAACTTCCGCAATCTTGAAAAGGCATCGGCCCAGGCAGTAAGCCTGACTGACAGCGAGCCGTGGAGAATCCGCAAGCTCCTTGTCAGCCACCGGCGCGCCTCCATCACAGCCAAGACCGACCCGCAGAGCATAGCCGCGCGCCCCTGCTTCCTCTGCGAGGCCAACCGCCCGCCGGAACAAAGCGCCATCACCGGCCACGGCTTTCAGACTCTTGTCAACCCCTATCCCCTCGCCCGGCGGCACTACACCATTGCCTCCGAGCGCCATGAACCGCAGCGCATCAGCGGACGCCTGCAGGAGATGGCCCGGCTCACGCGTGAATTCCGCGACCTCTGCGTCTTCTACAACGGTCCACTCTGCGGAGCCTCCGCGCCTGACCATCTGCACTTCCAGGCAATCTCTACGGAGGTTGCCGCCGGTCTGACCGATCCGAGACTGCCATTGGAGACGATTGACTCGTCAGACGGCTGCAAGCTGCTGCGCAGCGTCAGCGGCGCGGTCCCCTATCCCTTCTTCATCATTGATTCCACAGACACAGCCGCCCTCGTCCGCTGCGCCTCCCGCCTGCTCGACTCACTGCCGCAGGCTGAGCCGGAGCCGATGGTCAACGTAGCTATGGTGATGCTACCCGACGGCAGACTCCGCACATTCATAGCCCCGCGCCGCCGCCACCGTCCGGCCGTCTACGGATCAGGGCCCGGCCAGATGCTCATAAGCCCCGCCACAATCGAAATGCTCGGCACCATAGTCTGCTCACGCCCTGAAGACTTCGAGCGGCTCGATCTTGCCACCGCCACCGCCATACTGAGCGAAGTCGGCCTCGACGAACAGCAATTCGCCGCCACAATTCACCGCTACCAACAACTCAACACCCCACAGCAATAATGCCCCAGGAACCACGCGTAAGAGTCGGCATACTCTCAGCCCCGACCATAAGTTTCACCCTCACCGGTCTCTATTCCACGCCCTCAGGCGAGATGGTCACCGGCCGTCAGGAAGTAAGCCTCAGCGAATCAGGCCTCGCCGTCAGCTGGAACGGGCGCGTCTGTCAGTCGCTCGAATTTGAGCCTACCTCCTATGAAGGTGACAGTTTCGAACTCGAAGGAGTGACCATCGGAGTAGATTTCCATTGGGAGCGCAAAGAAAACCAGCGCTTCCGCGGAGCCTTGCGCGTGATAGTTGAAAACGGCAGACTAACGGCCGTCAACGAGGTCAATGTCGAAGACTATCTTGTCAGCGTCATCTCAAGCGAAATGAGCTCCACCTCCTCGCTGGAACTGCTCAGGGCACATGCCGTAATCTCGCGCGGATGGGTGCTCTCAATGATGTCAAGGGGCAAGGAGCCTATCCCTCCGGCCGACCGCCGCCCCGATGTCAGAGCCCTGAATCCGGGCCCCTCGCTAATCAGATACTGGGACCGCGAAGACCATCTCAATTTCGATGTCTGCGCCGATGACCACTGCCAGCGCTATCAGGGCATCAGCCGCGTCTCTACCCCGGTGGCCGCCGGAGCCGTGGCCGACACCCGCGGAATGGTCCTGACCTTCGAAGGCGAGCTCTGCGACACCCGCTTCTCGAAATGCTGCGGCGGAGTCTTTGAAGTCTTCGAGACATGCTGGGACGACACTCCGCGCCCCTACCTCCAGCCCCGGCGCGACGGCGTGGACCCGACTGACTACCCCGACCTGACGGTGGAAGAAAACGCCGTCAGCTGGATACTCGGCAAGCCGGAAGCCTTCTGCAACACCACCGACCGGAGAGTGCTCTCGCAGGTGCTCAACGGCTATGACCGCGAGACTCCCGATTTCTATCGCTGGACAGAAACACTGCCGCAGGAAAAAATCACCCGCCTCGTGGCCGACCGTCTCGGCGAAGATCTCGGCCGCATACTGAGCCTGACGCCACTGACCCGCGGCACCTCCGGACGCATCCGTGAACTGAAAATCACCGGCACAAAGGGAGAGCGCATCATAGGCAAGGAACTGATGATACGCCGCACACTCTCTGACAGCCACCTCTACAGCTCGGCCTTCGTAGTCGAACCTCTGGCTCCGGATGCCGACGGCACCCCATCAGGCTTCACACTCCACGGAGCCGGCTGGGGCCACGGCGCAGGGCTGTGTCAGATCGGAGCCGCCATCATGGGCGAACGCGGCTATGGCTACTCCGAAATCCTCGCCCGCTACTACCCCGGCTCAACCCTCACCAAACTATATTAGAGCAGTGTTTAGCAACACTTTGCTTATAAGATCTAATATTTGCTCTTCTGCATATGCCACGTTAATTTTACCTTTTAACCAACCAAACCATGAAAAGAATCGTCACTTGCTTTTTTGCCGTTGCTGCGGCCGCTGTCGCAGCGGCTGCCTTGCCCGAAATATGGCCCGCCGCCGGAGCGGAGGTCTCGCCTGACACTCGTCTCACCATCTGTTTCCCCTCTACGCCGACCCTCGGCACCTCCGGGGTGATACGCATCTTCGATGCCGCGACAGATGTTCAGGTTGACTCGCTTGACCTCTCGATACCTGCCGGCCCGACGGAGAAGACCAAACTCCCTAAGGCACCATACACACTTGAGCCTTACAATTATCACACCCCGCGCCTGACCAACGCCACCTGTGAGCCTGGCACGCCGTCAGGCACTGCCGCACGTGACACTTCGCGCTATCAGCTGACAATAATAGGCGGATTCACTGACGGATTCCACTTCTACCCCGTGATGCTATCCGGCAACACCGCCGAGATATATCCTCACCACAACCTGCTCGAATACGGACGCGAGTACTATGTCACCGTCCCCTCCTCGGCCTTCACCCTCGCCAAAGGAAAGTTCAAAGGCATAAGCAAGAAAGACGGATGGAGATTCAGAACACGGCCCGAAGCACCCGCCAAGGAGCGGCGGCAGCTGACCGTGGCCCGCGACGGTTCGGGCGACTTCCTCACCCTCCAGGGCGCCCTCGACCATGTGCCGGACTTCAGCACCGAACCGTGGAAGATATTCATTAAGAACGGAGACTATGAGGAGCTGGTCTACTTCCGCAACAAGACCAACCTCACCATCGAAGGGGAGAGCCGCGAAGGAGTCTATGTCCACTATCCCAACAATGAGGTGTTCAATCCCCACCCTGCCGATGTCAGCACCAACGAGTGGCTCGGCACCTTCCCCTCACGCCGCGCCGCATTTGCCGCAGACCACTGCACAGACCTCACACTCAGGAATTTCACCGTGGCCACCACTGTCACAGGTCAGGCCGAGGGCCTTCTGCTAAACGGCAACCGCATATATCTCGAAGATATGACCATCAGCGGTTCCGGCGACGCGCTGCAGTCCAACGGCCCGGCATACTTCAGAAACTGCCGGCTCGAAGGTCATGGCGACACAGTGCTCGGCCGTGGCCCGGCATACTTCAAAGACTGCACCATAGTCACCTACGGCCCGTTTGCCTACATACGCAACGGTTCTTCCTGCCACGGCGACGTTTTTGTGGACTGCACGATGATAGGCAAGGGCGACAGAGCAGTCTTTGCCCGTACCAACGGCACATATCCCAACGCCGAGTTTGTGCTCATAGACTGCCGTATCGACGGCATCAGGCCTGAGGGATGGAGCGGCCTTGAGAAAGAGGGCAACACCTACGTGCGCTATTGGGAGGCCGGATCGGTCAACCTCTCAGACGGCAAACCCGCCGACACCTCACGCCGCGCCCCCGGCTCGCGTGTGCTCGACCCCGTGAAAGACAAGGCTCTCATAGACCTCTACCGCAACCCCGCATGGGTGCTCGGAGGATGGGACCCACAGAAAAAGTAAGGGCCGGCTTCACGCCTTCAATCAGGCATCCGATGAATGTTCCCTGAAGATTCCAAATGAAGATTCCCGATGGATTTTAAGATTTTATCACTCTGAATATTTCGATCTTACAGGCGAAAAGGCTATATTTGTAGTTTGAAATAGACCAATCAGTTAGATTTACATAACAACCATACAACTAATGTCATGAGAAATGTTTTATTCACTGTAGCTATAGTCTTAACCGCTCTTGGCAGCTCGGCTGTTACTTTCCCTTTCAATGTCAAGGCTCCGGCCTGGAACAAGATTGCCGTATGTACCGCCAAGGATGGCATCAATATCCGCAAAGCCCCCTCGGCAACCGCTCCGCGAATGGTGTACAATGAAGCTAAAATCGAGGACTATGAAACTCCGCTTACTTGTCTGGCCTATTGGGGCAATAAAACCGGCGGCAGCATAATGCCGGTGCTTTTCAATGACTTTGCTCCGGTGGTAACCGAACAGCCCGGATGGGTCGAACTGCTGAATATAGGCCCCGTAGGTTCAAACGGACCTTCAAACGGTTGGGTAAGCACTAAATATTGCAAAGTATCGGAAATTACTCCTATCAGCGCCACCGCAAAACCGCTCCGGTCCGATTTCATGATTCTCAATACCGGCAACAGCATTGAGGGGGAATACGGCATGTATTTCACCGGCGATGAAATGAATGGCATAGCCACATTTTATATCGGCCGCATTGCCGATGGCAAACTGGTCTGCCCATTCGCATTCACATGCGATTACTACGACGACAGCTATTCTGACAATAATGAAGCAACAACCATCAGTAAGGACAACAATTCCGATGCCAGCTATAAGTTACATCTGACAAGACAGTGTGCATCTGCTGTCATGACCGAGTATGGATTGTCTTATTTCATGGACCTTTCAAAACTGTCAGACCGGATGCTCGATTTCATCATAAACCAGGCCAAACCGCTTGACAACGATAACATTGTTTATCTTTACAACAACTTATACATTTCAATCTATTAAGAAACGATTTTTGTAATATCTCAATTAATTCAAATCATATTTTTTCACATCTAAATCATGAAACTTAAAAGTCTTTCAGCCTACGCGGTAGGCCTGTTTGTGGGTCTCGCCCAGATGACAAGCGCCACCGCCCAGACCACTGACTACAGTTCCTACTACAAGAATCTCCCCATCAACCAGCCTCAGGTCTCGGCCCCGGTGATTCCGGCCTATGAGATCAAGATCACTGACTTCGGCGGTGTCAACGATGGTGTCACTCTCAACACCGAAGCCTTCGCCAAGGCAATGGCCCACCTCGCCTCCAAGGGCGGCGGCCGCCTCGTGGTTCCGGAAGGAATCTGGTACACCGGCCCGATTGCATTTGAAAACAACGTCGAGCTTCATCTCGAACGCGGCGCGCTGGTGCTTTTCAGCGAAAATCTCGCCGACTATCCCGCAGTAGCCTCTGACTGGGAAGGTCTCTCCACCCACCGCGCCACCTCACCCCTCTCGGCCCGCGGCAAGCATGACATCGCAATCACCGGCGACGGCACTTTCAACGGCAACGGCCAGAAATGGCGTCCTGTCAAGAGAGGCAAGATGACCGACAACCAGTGGAAAGCGCTTCTGAAGAGCGGCTGCGTCAACGCAAAGGGCGATGTGTGGTTCCCCAACGAACGCATCCGCGAGGTTTATGAAAACAAGGAACTCCAGGCCAAGGTGCATCACGGCGACAAAGAAACCGTTGACTATGCCCATGACTTCCTCCGCCCGGTGCTGCTCTCGTTCATCGACTGCAAGAATGTGCTGCTCAAAGATGCCACATTTGAAAACTCTCCCGCCTGGAACCTTCACCCGCTCCTGTGCGAGAATCTGATTGTTGACAACATCAACGTCCGCAACCCCTGGTATGCGCAGAACGGTGACGGCATCGACATCGAGTCGTGCAACAAGGTGCTCGTCATCAACAGCCGCTTCGATGTGGGCGACGACGCCATCTGCATCAAATCAGGCAAGGACAAGGACGGCCGCGAACGTGGCATTCCCTGCCGCGACGTAGTGATAGAAGGCTGCACCGTCTATCACGGCCACGGCGGCTTCGTGATCGGCTCTGAAATGTCAGGCGGCTGCAAGGACATTGTGATCCGCAACAGCGTGTTCATCGGCACCGACGTGGGCCTGCGTTTCAAATCTACCCGCGGTCGCGGCGGCGTAGTCGAAAACATCTACGTGGACAATATCAAGATGACCGACATTGCCGGCGAGGCTCTGATCTTCGACATGTACTACGGCATCAAGCCGGGCGCTCCGGTTCCTCCGGTGACAGAAGAGACCCCCTCGTTCCGCAACATCTACATCAAGGACGTGACCTGCCGCTCGGCCAAACGCGCGGCGCTCTTCAACGGTCTGCCTGAGATGCCGATGAAAAACGTGGTCATCACCGACTCCCGTTTCCGTGCCGATGCAGGCTTCCTGCTCAACCACGTTGACGGCCTGACTCTCGACAATGTCACAGTAGATGTGACCGGCGACAAGATCACCGAAGGCGAGGGCGTCAAGAATGTAAAGATCAAAAAGTGACCACAAGCATTCCCGCACTTTGAAAAGCAAACTGAAACAACAGAACGTGAGTCGGAATCCCTGGACGTGGATTCCGACTCTCTATTTTGCTCAAGGGCTGCCTTACGTGGCCGTGATGACCATTTCGGTGATCATGTACAAGCGTCTGGGTATTTCCAACACTGACATAGCCCTCTACACCGGCTGGCTCTACCTGCCGTGGGTCATCAAGCCCTTCTGGAGCCCCTTTGTTGACATCATCAGCACCAAACGGCGCTGGACTCTCACCATGCAGTGGCTCATAGCGGCGGCTTTTGCCGGCATAGCCTTCGCGCTTCCAACTCCGCTGTGGTTCTCTCTGACACTGGCCGTGTTCTGGATGGTAGGATTCACCTCCGCCACCCACGACATAGCCGCTGACGGCTACTACATGCTTGCCCTGAGCGAACACCAGCAGTCGCTCTACGTGGGCATACGATCCACATTCTACCGTGTGGCCACCGTGGTGGGCCAGGGGCTGCTCGTCATCATAGCTGGAGCGCTTGAAACCGCCACCGGCGACATTCCGCTCTCTTGGGCGATAGTCTTCGCCATATTGTCGCTGCTCTTCCTCGGCTTCGCCCTCTACCATTCATGGGCCATGCCAAAGGTTGAAAGCAAGGCCGGGAAACTGCGCTCGGCTTCTGATGTGTGGCGTGAATTTGTCGATGTCTTCGCCGAATTCTTCAGAAAGAAGCAGGTCGGGGTGGCAATCATCTTCATGCTCCTCTACCGCCTGCCTGAGGCTCAGCTGGTCAAGCTCATCAACCCCTTCCTCCTCGACCCTGCGGAGGCCGGAGGGCTCGGTCTGAGCACCGCGCAGGTCGGGGTGGTCTACGGCACTGTGGGAATCATCGGGCTCACGCTCGGCGGCATAGTGGGCGGCATCATGGCCGCGCGCCGCGGTCTCAGCTTCTGGCTGCGCCCTATGGCATGGAGCATGTCGCTCACCTGCCTGACATTCGTGTATCTCAGTTTCGCCACAGACGCTCCGCTGGCGATTGTCAACATCTGCGTCTTCATCGAGCAGTTCGGCTACGGCTTCGGGTTCACGGCCTATATGCTCTATCTGATCTATTTCTCTGAAGGACGTCACCGCACGGCCCACTACAGCATCTGCACCGGCTTCATGGCTCTCGGCATGATGCTGCCCGGCATGGCCGCCGGTTGGATTCAGGAGGCCGTTGGCTACCAAAACTTCTTCATCTGGACCATGATCTGCTGTCTGGCCACTATCGGCGTCACATATCTTATCAGGATCGATCCCTCATTCGGAGTGAAGAAATAGCCGCATAGGCTGCCGGAGGGTATCAGATACCCCGCGCCGGAGACAATACAAAACAGACATCCACCCTTGTTGCCGCGCAAAGCGGTTTTCAGGGGTGGATGTCTGTTTTTATGCAGTCCTGCAAAAGGTGCAGGGACTATCCCAAGGAGGGATATCAGCCGATCTTGATGCCTGAGAAGCCCATGAAAGCCATAGCCAGGAGGCCTGCGCAGATCATGGCGATGGGCACTCCGCGCATTGCCTTGGGAACGGAGGTCCAGGCAAGCTGCTCGCGGATGCCGGCGAAGATGGCGATAGCCATTGTGAAGCCGACTGCGGTTGCGAGGGCATAGACGATGCTTTCGCCGAGATTCATGCCTTTCTGCACCACTGTGATGGCCACGCCGAGCACGGCGCAGTTGGTGGTGATAAGCGGCAGGAAGACACCGAGGGCGCTGTAGAGCACCGGAGCGATCTTCTTGAGGATGATTTCAAGCATCTGCACGAGGGCTGCGATCACGAGGATGAAGACGATGGTCTGCATGAAGCCAAGTCCGAAGGGGTTGAGGACGAGGTCCTGAAGCGCCCAGGTGATGGCTGTGGCGAGAAGCATCACGAATGTCACCGCCGCACCCATGCCTACCGCGCTCGACAGTTTGCGCGAAACTCCGATAAACGGACAGATGCCGAGGAACTGGGCAAAGACAATGTTGTTGACAAAGATTGCCGTTATTATGATGGAAATATATTCGAGCATTTCTTTATTCTGTTAAAATAAGGTGGATGAGAGTAGAGATAGTGTGTGGTGGTGGATTAACACTTGGCTGATCTGAACTTGGTGAAGAGGGCTATGAGCAGGCCGAGGGCGATGAACGCGCCGGGGGCGAGCACGAAGACAAGCGAGCCGAACTGTTCGGGATAGACGGTGAGATCAAACACTTTGCCGGTGCCGAGGAGTTCGCGGACGGCGCCGAGGATGGTGAGAGCCACAGTGAATCCGAGACCGATGCCGATGCCGTCGAGGCAGCTGTCAAGCACCCCGTGGCGCGAGGCGAAGGCTTCGGCGCGGCCGAGCACTATACAGTTGACCACGATCAGAGGGATGAAGATGCCGAGAGTGGCGTAGAGCGAGGGCACGTAGGCCTCCATCACGAGCTGGAGCACCGACACGAAGGCGGCGATCACGACTATGTAGGCAGGGATTCGCACCTTAGAGGGCACGAAGTTCTTGATCAGAGAGATTACCACGTTGGAGCAGATGAGCACTGCCATTGTGGCGAGCCCCATGCTCATGCCGTTGATGGCGCTGCCGGTGGTGCCAAGCGTGGGACACATGCCAAGCATCAGCACGAAGGTGGGGTTTTCGGCGATGATACCGTTGAAAAGTATTTTAAGTTTATCGTTCATGGCTTGGAGTCGGTTTTATTGGCGGTCAGCGAATTGTTTTGAGGCTTTGTCGGCAAGGGTGAGCGCGCGCAGGAATGCGCGTGACGAAATGGTGGCTGCGGTGATGGCATCGACATCGCCACCGTCTTTGCTGACTGTGAGGTTCGAAGTGGCGGCATTGAGGCCGATGATGCTGTGGGCGGGGTTGCAGAACCACTCTCCCATCTTCGATCCGAGGCCGGGGGTCTCGGCATGCTGCATCACGGCATAGCCGGTGATGTCACCTGAGGGGTTGAAGCCATACATCACTGTGATGAGGCCTGAGAAGCCGTTGGTGTCGTGGCTTTCAACCGCGAGGCCCACGAGCTCGCCGTCCTGACGGGCCGGGAACACTGTGACGGTCTCGCCGTCTACCGTCACTTCGGCGGCTTCATCGGCGGGATTGTTGTTGAAGCTGATCTCAGGAAGCACCTGGCCTATAGCGGCTTTCTGCTTTGCGGCCTTTGCTTCTTCGATTGGCTGCTTGGTGGCGGTGTAGACTCCGGCAAGCGCGCCGGCGGCCACTATCGTGATGATGCCAAGTGAGAGCACCATGTTTACGAGCGTTGATTTCATGCTGCTACCCTCCCTTCTCCGAACTTGCGGGGTTTGAGATAACGGTTGATGAGCGGTGTGAGACCGTTCATGATAAGGATTGCGAATGATACGCCTTCAGGATATGCGCCCCACTGGCGGATGACCACGGTGATGATGCCGATCATGACTCCGTAGAGTATCATGCCTGAGTGGCTCATGGGCGAGGTTACATAGTCGGTGGCCATGAAGATTGCGCCGAGCATCAGACCGCCGGTGACGAGCTGTACTCCGGGGTTGACTCCGATGCAGAGCGAAAAGAGGGCCACGGTGGCGAGGATCGACACGGGGATGTGCCAGGTGATGGTGCGTGTGCACAGAAGATATACGAATCCGATCAGCAGGGCGATGGCACCCATTTCGCCCATCGAGCCGCCGGTGAATCCGAGGGCGTGGGTGAGGATGTCGACGTCAGCGCCGCTGATCTGGGCCATTTTGAGCTGGCCGAGGGTTGTGGCGCCGGTGGTAGCGTCGAGATATGCCATGCGGTTTTCCATAGGCAGCGGCCAGGTGGTCATCTGCACGGGGAATGAGAGCAGGAGGAATACTCGGCCTACGAGGGCGGGGTTGAAGATGTTGCAGCCGAGACCGCCGAAGGTCATCTTGCCGATGCCGATTGCAATGACGCAGCCGATCAGCACTGTCCAGATCGGGAGGTTGGAGGGGAGATTGAGTGCGAGCAGGAGGCCTGTGAGCACGGCTGAGAGGTTGCCGATTGACGGTTTCTCGCCAAGCATGTAGCGCGAGATGAGATATTCGACTACAACACATCCTGCAATAGATGTGGCTATCACTACTGCTGCTCCAAGGCCGAAACAATAGAGCGCGAGGGCTACAGCCGGCAGCAGGGCTACGATGACGTTAAGCATCAGCCTGCGCACCGTCACCGGCGTATGCGCGTGAGGGGACGGGGAAATGGTGATTAGTTGGCTCATTAAGTTTTGTAATTGGTATTAGTGGTGCAAAATTAATAATTTTTCAGTTAATGAGCAAAATGAAAATTTTTTAAGCAGCGGGAAGGCTGGGAGAACTGGGAGGACTGGGAGAGTTGGGAGGGGTCTGATATACAGATCAGACGGTACAGAAGACAAGTCGAGGAAAGATCTCAGTGATGAC
>CAMXAZ010000008.1 GCA_947179295.1 uncultured Muribaculaceae bacterium | reverse complement strand
GTGTCCTGCATGTCGCGGGCGGGATGGTCTTCGGCGAAGTTGAGCGAGGAGAACACGTGCCAGTCATCTTCGATTTCCGGGCCTTCGGCAATGGTGAAGCCGAGACGCGAGAAGATCGAGACGATCTCGTTGCGGACAAGCGAGAGCGGGTGGCGGGTTCCGAGGGGCATCGGGGCAGCTGTGCGCGAGAGGTCGATGTCAGCCGCAGTATTGTCAGCAGTCTCAAGCGCCTCGCGGAGAGCGTTGAGGCGGTCAGTGGCAAGATTCTTGAGCTCGTTGAGCTTCTGTCCGAGTTCGCGTTTCTGCTCTGCGGGCACGTTGCGGAAATCGGCCATGAGTTCCGACACGGCTCCTTTTTTGCTGAGATACTTGATGCGGAGCGCTTCCACATCCTGGGGAGTCTTGGCTTCAAGAGCCTCGATTTCAGCCTTTAGCTGATTTATTTTGTCTATCATCGTGTATGATCGGTTTAGAATGCGTTTGATGGAGTGCAAATTTAGTGATTTTCCGCTTAACGGAGAGGCCTCAGCGGCGTTTTTTTGCAGGCTGATCCTCGTCGGCGTCGGCAAAGCGGTTCGGGAAAGTCAGCTGTTGGCGGGGCCGCATCATGGCGTAGACAATCAGCCCTACACCAAGGAGTATGAAGGGAATGCTGAGAAGCTGACCCATGTTGAGCACCATTGTCTGCTCGAACTCTACCTGAGGATTCTTGATGAATTCTATGAGGAAGCGCGGCAGGAAGATGCCGATGAAGAAGACTCCGAAAATGAGTCCCGGACGCTCCTCGGCATTCTTTTTCCAGTACATCCACATCAGCAGGCCGAAGAGAGCGAAATAACACAGAGCCTCGTAGATCTGGGTCGGGTGGCAGGCCTGGCCGTAATAGAGCTGATGCCACTCGGCGGAGCGCACAAACATGAAGCCCCAGGGGAGGTCTGTGGAGTGGCCGAAAATTTCGGAGTTCATCAGGTTGCCAAGACGTATCAGTCCGCCGACAAGTGCAATCGGTATCACCAGGCGGTCAAATGCCCAGAGGGGGCTACGCTTAGTGGTGAAGATGGAGTACATGATGATGCAGAGCACAATCCCGATGGTGCCGCCGTGGCTTGCAAGTCCGCCTTCCCAGACATAGAGAATGCTGATTGGGTCCTGCTTGTAAAGATCCCACTGATAGAAGAACACATGGCCGAGGCGGGCGCCGATTATGGTACCGGCTATGGTCCATAGCAGCAGGAGGCTGAGCCACTTTTCAGGCGCACCCTCGTGCTTGTAGATACGGGCTTCGATCTCGTAGCCGACGAGGAAACCGATCATGAAGGCCAGGCTGTACCAGCGGATTCCGAAGTTTCCGATATGAAACAGAAAGGGATCGGCATTCCAGACTATAAAATCCAACATTTGCTGAAGTTGTAATGAGGTGTGATTATTTTGTTAAATTCCTGCAAAATTACGCAGAATCGGGGTGTCGGCCAACCGCAATCGGCTTTTTTACATTAATTAACCCTTGCGGAGAGTTCTCAACCTTGCCATCAGGCCGTTGTTGCGGTCGCTGTGGCGCGAGAAGAAACTATCAGCCGTGAAAAGCCTTACCACACCGAAAGATACAGCGGCCGTCAGCATCAGCGGCAGAAAATAAGAATAGGCCGCCCCCATCTCACATGTCAGAAATATGGCCATCAAGGGCGCCCTGATAGCTCCGGCCATCACTCCGGCCATAGCGAAGTAGGCAAAGGAGGCCTCCGGCAGATGCATCCCGAAGAGGGCGTTAAGCAGCGAGGCGAAGAAGAACCCGGCCATGCAACCGGCAAAAAGCGTTGGCGCGAAGTCGCCGCTGACACCTCCGCCATTGTTTGTGGCCGATGTGGCGAAGCATTTCACAAGAAGAGCCCCGCCGGCAAAGAGCGTCAGGCTCCACTGGCCGCCGCATCCGGCGAAAAGGCTGTCATTTAGAAGAACGGAGAAGTTTCCGTTGATGATCTTCCCCACCGTCCCGTAGCCTTCGCCATAGAGGACCGGAAACAGAAACACGAGCAGCGCGAGGATGGCGCCACCGGTCAGATTTCTGGTCCACGGGCTTGAAATCCGATAGAGGGCGGCTCCGACAGACTTCATTACATAACTGTAATACAATGAATAAAACCCGCAGAACAGTCCAAGGCAAAGCACATAGGGAAGCAACGAGGAGTCAAAGCCTGCGCCCTGGGCAAAGGGAATGTCGAGAGTGCAGCCCGAAAGCATGTAGGCCGTCATGGCGGCTGTGATGCAGGAAACCACGAGCACCAGCACGGAGACAGTGGACAGCGGCAGTCCGAGCACCTCAAGAGTAAACAGCACCCCTCCGAGCGGCGATTTGAAAATACCCGCTATGCCCGCACCGGCACCGCAGCCCACAATCACCATCATCATCCGCGGCGAAAAGCGCATGGCGCGCCCAAGGTTGCTTCCGATAGCGGCTCCGGCATAGGCGATCGGCCCTTCCGAGCCGGCCGAACCGCCGAAACCGAGGGTGATTGTGCTTGCCAGAATCGGAGTGACGGTCAGTGCGGTCCGCAGGCTGTAGATTTTCTCCGACAGATTTTTCATCAGCTGTCTGACTCCGTGGGCCAGTTTCATGCGAAGCACATAGCGGCAGAAAATGCCCGTCAACAGTATTCCGGCCAAAGGAATGATCAGCAGAACCCAGTTGGCCGACATGCGGTGCAGCCCCGCAACGAGCAGCTCAGAGACGCCGGCCACCATCCGCTTCAGCACAAAAGCCCCCGCTCCTGCAAGCAGCCCCGTGAGCGTTGCGACGATGAAGAGGAAAGCCGTGTCGGAAACATGTCTGCGGCGCCACAGCAGAAAGCGCTGCAACCTTCGGTTGAATTTCCCTTGTGGGCTATGTTGAAACAGGTGAAACGTCATATTTTTTAAACAAAATTCAAAGCAGCAAGGTTTTCACTGGCCCAAATAGTTAATATTTATTAATGCAATTCAGACCGCCCGTCAAGTTAAACACTTGAATACAAACACAATAACATCTCATACCGCCAAATTTCACTTTAATTAAAATTTCAATAAATAAACTGTCATTTTGCTACTTAATAATAAAATACATATCTTTGAGGGCTGTTAAAACTGATCAAATTTATCGTAAAGCGGGCAAAACAGTGACATTTTGATATAATACCCAATCATTTTTATATTCCTTAACAAAAAGCAATGAACTTAGTTAACCATTCTCCCTCCGGATTAACTCGGATGATCGGGACTTTGGCTGTATGGCTTGTCTGTGTGCTTTTCGCTGCCGGAAGCGCGACAGCACAGAATTCAGGGACAGTTAACGGCGTGGTCCTTGACGAAGCCGAGCACCTGCCGATGCCTGGAGTTACAGTCGCTGTGATGAAAGGCGGCAAGATCGTGACAGGCACTTCGACCAACCTTGACGGCGAATTCAGCCTCAGTGTTCCCTCCGGCGCCAAACTGCGCTTCTCTTATATCGGCTATGCTTCCCAGGAAGTGGCCCCCGTGTTCGGCAAGAGCATGGAAGTGGTCATGAAGGAAGAGTCCGAAATGATGGAAGAAGTAGTTGTCAACGGCTACTTCACCCGCAAACGCAACACCTACACAGGTGCGGCCAAGAGCATTTCAGGCGACGAGCTTCTGAGCGTGTCGCCCACCAACATACTCCAGGCCATCAGCACCCTTGACGCGGGTCTGAACATCACCCAGAACAATGCAATGGGCTCCAACCCCAACAACATCCCTGACCTTGTGATCCGCAGCACCACCTCGCTTGCCACCAACAACGAAGTGGGTCTGAACTCGCCGCTGATCGTCATCGACGGTGTGGAGAGCACACTCCAGGCCCTCTATGACATGAATATCCAGGACATCGAGCGCGTTGACATCCTCAAAGACGCATCGGCCACAGCACTCTACGGTGAGAACGCCGCCAACGGCGTGATCATCATCGAGCGCAAGCGAGTGACCCAGGCACCCGTGCGCGTCCGCTACACATTCACTCCCCAGATGAGTTTCGCCGACCTCAGCAGCTATGATCTCTGCAACGCCGGCCAGAAGCTTGAACTCGAACGCATAGCCGGTCTTTATAATGCAGCCGACGGCTCGCTTGACCAGAGCTATTTCGACAAGCTGGCAATCATCAGCGGAGGCCGCGACATCGACTGGATATCCAAGCCGGTGCGCAACAGTTTCTCTCACACCCACTCGCTCTCGGTGTCGGGCCGCGGCTCAAGCCTCGACTACAACATCACTGCCGACTACCAGAGCATCAACGGCGTGATGAAAGACGACGGCCGCAACCGCTACGGAATGAATCTCTATCTGAGCTATCGCGTGCAGGACAAACTGATCGTGACTCTGCGCGCCGACCACACCAGCCTGCAGACCAACAATTCGAAATACGGATCGTTCTCGGACTATATCTCGGCCAATCCCTATGACTCGCCTTATGACGAGCGGGGCAACCTTCAGAAACAGCTCTCCTACAGCAAGCGCAATCCGCTCTATGAGGCATCGCTGAGCAGTTTCAGCAAGACGCAGACCAGAACGCAGAACGTGTCGCTCGACGTGCGCTACAATTTCAAGCCGAATCTCTATGTGACCGCCCAGGGCACCTACTCGACCTCGCGCGGCACAAGCGACGTGTTCGTGTCGCCTGAATCCAACTCCTTTGCCAGCGCTCCGCTCGAACAGAAAGGCTCCTATCAGTTAGGCAATCTCGGCACTGACAACTGGAGCGGCAAGATAGTGGGCAACTGGATACACAACTTCGACAAGCAGGGCACCATGTTCACCCTCAACCTCGGCTGGGAAGTGAAGCGCAACAAATCGACCAGCAGCTACCTCACCGGCAGCGGCTTCCTTTCAGATGATATGGACGATCTGTCATATGCCACCACATATTCCACATCGCAGCTCCCCTATGGCGGCGAAGATCTCTCGACAAGCGTAGGCGGATTCGCTGCAGCCAACTTCATCTGGAAGAACCGCTATGTGGTTGACGGAAGCTACCGTCTGTCAGGCTCCTCGAAGTTCGGCGCCGACAAGCGCACAGCGCCATTCTGGTCGGCAGGTCTCGGCTATAACCTCCACAACGAAAGCTTCATCCGCGATCTCGGATTCGTCGATCTCCTGCGTCTGCGCGGAAGCTACGGCTACACCGGCAGCATCAAGTTCGACTCCTATCAGGCCATCTCGACCTACTTCTATTCGGTCAACTATCTGCACTATGCCGGCGTAGGCGCCATTCCGATGGGCATGGCCAACCCCGACCTCACATGGCAGACCACCAAGAAGTTCAACGTGGGTCTCAACTCATCGCTCTTCGGCGACCGCGTGAACATCAACTTCGACTACTACCGCGAGACTACCGACGACATGCTCATCGACGTCAGCCTGCCGCCGTCATCAGGCGCAAGCTCCGTCAAGAACAACTTCGGCAAGCAGCGCAGCAACGGTTTCGAATTCTCTCTCTGGGGCAAGATCATCCAGACCCGCGACTGGGGCTGGAACCTCTCGGTCAACGGCCTCCACTCCAAGACCACCATCCTGAACATCTCTGACGCGCTCAAGCGCAAAAACGAGAACAACTCTCAGGTCAACGATGAAGTGGCCCCGCGCCTGCAGTTCCGCGAAGGCGAATCGCCCACAGCCATCTATGCCGTGCGCTCCGCCGGCATCGACCCCGCCTCAGGCAAGGAAATCTTCATCAAGAAAGACGGCTCATACACCTATGAATATGACACAGCCGACCAGGTGGCCTGCGGCGACACCAACCCGACCATCCAGGGAACATTCTCCTCGCTGCTGACCTGGAAGAACCTCTCGATGAACCTCAACTTCTCCTACCGTTTCGGCGGCGACATGTATAACTCGACCCGTATGGCCAAAGTAGAGAACGTGGACCCGCGCCAGAACGTGGACATCCGCGCGTTCACCGAACGCTGGAAGAAGCCGGGCGACCGAGTGCCCTATCTGGCCATCTCGCAGAACGGCGGATCGACATTCAACTATACCGACCGATTCATCGAAAAAGACAATGAGCTTTGGCTGTCAAGCATCACCCTGCAATACAACGTGCCTCAGAACTGGATCAGCCCCCTCGGCCTGCAGCGCCTCTATGTGAGTGCCGGAGCCGAAGACCTTTTCCGCCTGACCAGCGCCAAATATGAACGTGGCACCAACTACCCCTTCAGCCGCAGCGTGAACCTCTCGCTCAGTGTGACATTCTAACCATCCACAGACACGACAATGAAAAAAATATATCTTACCTTACTTTCGGTCCTGGCCCTCACCGCAAGTTCCTGCGATGATTTTCTGGACGTAAGACCGAAAGGCGAACAGGTTGAAAACGACCAGTTCGAAACGGCCAAAGGCTTTGAAGACGCCATCTACGGTGTCTACGGCTACATGACCGAAAACGCCCTCTACGGCATGGACATGACATGGGGCGTGGCCGAAATACTTTCGCAGGATCTCAAATGCACCGGCACTTTCGGAACCGACCTCAGCAAATATGACTACAAGAGCAACGCCGCGACCCGCGGACGCTTTCTCTCCATGTGGACCAAAGGCTATCAAGCTATCGGCTATGCCAACAACGCACTGAAAAACCTTGACGGAAAATCGCCTGAGGCATTTCCGCTCTATGATTTCTACAGAGCCGAACTGCTCGGCATCCGCGCCATGATCCACTTCGACCTGCTGCGCTTCTTCGCCCCGACTGATCCGGCCAAGCAGGGCATACCCTACGTCAAGACATTCAATTTCTCGGTGAAACCGTTTTCGACCGTAGGCGAATGCTATGACTATATCATCGCCGACCTCACAGAGGCCGAACGTCTGCTCAAGGAGAAGGAAGTGATGGTCTATCCGCGTGACAACGAGAATTATGACCGCTTCCTGAACTGGCGCGAGACCCATCTCAACCTCTATGCCGTGCAGGCACTGCTCGCCCGCGTCTACTGGTATATGGGCGACAATGCCAAGGCTGCCGAATATGCCGAAGCCGTCATTGGCAGCGGCCGCTTCCCGCTGGTCGACGTGACTGAGGTCCAGAACTACGTGGCCGGAGTGCTCTCACCCAAAGAAACCATCTTCGGGCTCTACTCCACCAAGTATCTGAGCACCGCAACCGAGTATCTCTACTCTTACGAGACCAACAAGTCATACAATCCGTTTGACGAAATCAGCGGAACCAACTACCTGCAGTCATGGTCGGCAGTCTTTTCAGCCGACACCGAATCTACCAGCCAGGACTACCGCAAAAACCAGTTCCGTCAGGGCAACGGTGTGGCCTACTGCCTCAAGATGGTCGACTATCTGACCATCGAGAACGGCAACGTGCAGGCCCGTCCCAGCCTGATCACCGGCATCAGCCTTATCCACAGCGCCGAGATGTATCTCATCGCAGCCGACGCCCTTCTGGAAAGCAACTATCCGAAGGCTCTGAAATATTTCAACGATGAAATCTCGTCGCGCGGCCTCACTCCGCTGCCCGACACAGAGACCCTCACCGCCGAGCGGATCTACAACGAATTCCACAAAGAACTTTTCTGCGAGGGCCAGCAATGGTTCAACATGAAGCGCCTCGGCCGCGACATCATCTCCAACGTAGAGAGCCGCGTCATTCCCGCAAGTGACAATATTTATGTGCTCCCCATCCCGGATGAAGAGTTTGAATATCGTCCTGACTACAATAACTAATACAGACACCCCTCACTCTCAGAAAAATCACATATGGAATTCAAGTCTATAAAAAACATGCTTCTGATCACAGGGCTGGCGATGGCCGCCTGTGCCTGTACGGAGGATGACTACAAACTCTATGACGTCTCTCAGAAAGACTCAGTCTTTTTCGAATACCGCGACTCGAAAAACGATCTGGCCGACGAGATCGAATATGCCTTCAACTTTGACATAGCCACGGTCCACACCATCGAGATCCCCGTTACACTCATGGGAATGCCGAAGGACCATGAGCGCACTATCAACATAGAGGTTGTGGCCGACAAATCGACCATGACCGAAGGTGTGAACTACACCATCACCGACAACATCATCGCGGCAAACGCCGTTAGCGGCACCGTAAAGGTCAATCTGCTCCGCGACCTCGATCCTGAGATACTGACAGCGGCCAAAACCCTTGTGCTCACCATAGGCGAGAACAACGATCTGCGGCCAGTCGGTGAGAACTCCTTCACCATCACCTATTCTGACATCCGACCGGAAGTACGGCCTGAATGGTGGTCAGCCACAAGTTCCTCTCCGATGCCTGAATATACGTTTGAAAACGCCCAGCTTTTCTTCCAGTATTTCTATGAATACGCTCCCAAGGCCGACATCAATCTCTTCAACGAAATGATTGACAAGTATGGAGACTATTTCGTCAATGCCGCATATGTGCAAGGCCCTCTGGCCATGTACAGCGCGTTCATCAAGAATTATGTCTGCATCCCGCTCTACCGCGATCATCCCGAAATCGGCTGGCCATACTCTATCCCCGAATGGTAAAACAAGAGACCAAACATCAAAGCAAGTAAAGAATCATGATAAAAAAATCATATTTATTCCCCACCCTTGTCGCCATGCTGGCGGTGACTGCCACCTCATGTATCGATGACAGCTCATCCTACGGCGGGAACCCGCTTCCGGGACTCTCTGTCACCGTGCCCGGCGACGATGAAATGCCGGTCTACAGCTTCAACTACGGCGAGGACTGCGTCATCACCCCCGATATCCGCTATGACGGCACCGGCGAACTGACCTATGAATGGAGCATCGGCACATTCAACAACCGCGTGAAAGGTCCGATGGAATTTGTCACAAATGACAAGACGCTCAGATACTTCTTCCCGCAGGGAGGCAGCTACTACGCCCACCTCGTGGTCTCGGACGGAGAAGTGGGCCTTGTGCAGGACTATGAGATCAACATCAACCGTACCTTCGAACAGGGCTACATGATTCTCTCCAACAATGCCGCCGGCGAAGGCAATCTCGTGTTCATCAAAGACCTGACACGCGAGGAGATCGAGGCCGGACAGGAGCAGACAATCATGGAAAACTGCCTGCAGCGCGTCAATCCCAACATCAGCAGCTCCCCGCTTATCGGAGCGCAGATCATCCAGTGGTATGCCTGGGGCGGCAGCGGCCCGGTGCTCACATGCCGACTCGCTGTCATGACCACCGACGAGGGTCTCTATGTGGACCCCAACACATTTGTCATCTCATCGACCATCAGATGCAATGACATTGTGCCCGGATTCAGAGGCAGCCAGTTCTTCATGAGCGGAACCACTCCGGTGATAGTCGACAATGTCTCAAAGAAATATATCTCGATGAACAGTCAGTATATGTTCGGCTTTGAAGACAGTCTCTACAAGGGAGAGGAGTTTGATCTGATCCAGAACAACACCTATCAGGTGGGGCTGAATCAGGTTTCAGATGTATATTACGTCACTCTGTCGCCCCTCGTACTTTCAATCACAGCTCCTTATTCGCCCACAAAATGGTCATCGTCAGACGAGGTTGAAGAGACAGACGAGAACGGCTATCCGCTGTTCACCAATGAAGAACTGCTTGCAATCTTCAAGGGTGAAGGAATTTCAGCCTCTACCGGAGCCACTTCATATCCGGCCACACTCATCACCCGCAACAAGACCACCGGCCAACTCTACGCCACAGCCTTTGTGGGAGTCGGAGCCTACACAACCGGTCTCAGATTCTCATCGCGCGGCATGATCTCAACCGATGCATCGACCGCACTGCCCGACCTGAATTCACAGATCGTATGCTCGAATACATACCGCCGCGGATTCTTCTCGAAAGGCAATCAGATTTTCGTGATGCTCCGAAACGAAAGCACCTACAACTTCCCGTCGACTTCACAGGCTGCCGTCACCTATCCTTCAAACGAGGAGATCACATATATGACCATCAGCACCCAGAACGGATCGGAATCTCTGATCGTGGCGACTGTTGACAACAATACGGGCCGCGGAAACCTCTATTTCTACAACGTGAGTGACATCCGCACCGACAACCCGAACCCTGCGCCTACGACCACATATTCCAATTGCGCAGACCGTATTTCATACATTACCTATAAACCCAGAATTGCTAATTAAGCATCATGAAATTAACTGATATCACCATCGCTCTGGCCCTTTGCGCCGCCATTCCGGCCGGAGCCGAGACTCTGGATCTGACTGTCGGCATCCCGGCAGAGAACCTCAGAATGTTCGTGCGCCCTGTCAATGATACCTCCAGAGAAGCTCTTGTGGAACTGACCGCAGATGAAAGCCATCAGAAAGCCAAAGGCCAGGTCAATGTCAATCCTGACGGGCTTTACTATCTGTATGCCTCAAGCTCAAACTCTCAGTATTCACTCCCGTTCTATATTCCGGCTGACAGACCGGCCTCTGAGTTCGCTCTGATTCTTGACGGCACCACCACAGCCACCTCTCTCTCTGACAATGTCAATTCGGCACTCAACGCCTACACCACCTCACAGACTCAGAAATCCAAGGCTCTTGGAGCGAAAGCCGATAGCCTCAGCCCTGAGCAGATCAGAGGAATGCTGACCGGCTGCATCACAGAGGCCGATTCACTTATAGGTCTCGGACATCTGCCTGCCGCCGTGGCCGATTTCATGCGTATCCAGGCCTATATCGCAGCCTCTGACGCCTATCGCTTCGCCGACTATATGGCCATGCGGGCCAAACGCCAGCTCGGTTTCGGCTCTGCCGACATTCTGCCCGCCGCCCCCACTGTGCTTGACACTCCGATGGCAGCATCTTTTCCCACCGCACCGCAGATTGTCATCGCCAACCTGCCTCAGGGTACCCTTGAAGAACGCCTTGCGGCTCTTGACAACATCTACAAGACCCCGGAGATCAAAGACCGCGTCAGAGAGATGCTTGTCAGCTCCTTTATCGACTCCTTTGACTATGCCAATGATTTTGACAATGGCGAAGCACGTCTGAAGACCGTGGTCGAGCAATACTCCCTGCCCCAGACCTATCTCGCAGCGTTCCGCGGACGTCGCGCCACAATACCCGGCACTCCTTTCCCGGCCGGAGTGACGCTCGTTGACAAGGAGGGAAACAAGGTTGATTTCAGCAAGTTCAAAGGAAAATTCGTCTACGTAGACCTCTGGGCTTCCTGGTGCGGACCGTGCTGCAAGGAAGTGCCGCATCTTCAGGAACTTGAAAAAGATTTCGAGAATTCAGACGTGGTTTTCGTCTCTATCTCAATCGACTCCACCAAAGCCCCCTGGCTCAAAAAGATGGAACAGCTCAACATGCACGGCAACCAGCTCTGGAACAGCGACGGCGAACTGCCGAAACTGCTCAATGTCCGTGGTATCCCCCACTTCCTCATCTATGACCGCGAGGGCAAGCTTCTGAACTACAACGCACCGCGTCCGAGCTCAGAACAGATCAAGCCCCTGCTTCAGTCGCTGAAATAATCGGCTCACACGGCTGACGTGTAGCCGTCCATCGGCCACAAAAAAATCAGGAATCACAAAAGATGCTATTTTTTGTGATTCCTGATTTTTTGTATCTTTGCGGAAGCGTTATATACATATATAATACATGCGTATGATATATGCGCAACGCATTATCTGAACAAAACTGTCGATTTATGGAAAATGGAACCTGGTGGACGGCTCCCACTGAAAGCGAATCGGGCAAACTGATTCTCGTCACGGGCCGCAAAGACGTAGAAAAATTCCGCTCCAATCCGCGCTTCAACATCCGCGTGGAAGTGAGCTGGAAATATGAGGGCGATGCCAAAGGTATGCCTGACAAGGAGACTTCAACCCTTATGGAGGAGGTCCAGGAGGCCCTGCAGAAGGAATTCCACAAAGATCCGGTGGCTGTGCTTACCGGCATCTTCACCGGCGACAACCAACGCGACTGGATTTTCTACACTCTGAGCACCCACATCTTCGGCCGTAAGCTCAACGAGGCTCTCGAATCGTTTCCCCTGCTTCCTCTGACCATCTATACAGAGAATGACCCTTCATGGGAAGAATATGACGAGATGTCGGAAGCCGAGATAAAACTCGACTGAGGCCATCGCACCCCGCAGAGGCCGTGAGAGCAGCCTCTCACGCATCAAGATCATACTGACTCAGATCTGCGCCCGCTTTGGAAAGATTGCTGTCGACAATCTTCCGGAGCGGGTTGACTGTATGACGGTAGTCGCTTATATAGCGCCTCATTTTCAGAATGCGCGGCACGAAGTCCTGCACCATGTCGCGCTCCTGCAGAAAGGCCATCACCTCGGCCATGAATTTGTCGATATTAGTGTAAAGAGTGTCAAGGAGCCATGTCTGCGCACCGTTGCCTATCAGAGCCAGAAGAGTGTCGACCATCAGTTCGGCCACGGCATCGTCGCCCGGCTGGAGCGAGCGGAAGCGTTTCAGTGTGGCTCGCAGACGCGATATGCGCGGGCGGAATGCCCTTTTGGTATAGCGGGTGGCTTCTTTACGGAGAATCGCCCTGTACTCTTCGGTCTTCTTCCCGACATCAGGGTCGGCCAGGAAATCGAGATATTCTCTCGCGTCCTTGCTGTGGGAATAGACATCCATGATCAGCGACCGGAGCTGCACGTCGCTGAAATCATTGAGTAATTTTCGTAGACTTGTTTTTGACATGACGGAAAGTTCGGATTATATATGGCGGAGTCGGAAACGGAGGGCGGCGTGTCGCACTGCTTGTCCGACACGCCGCCTCTTTCAGCCCCATGAGGGGGGAATTCAGATCAACTCTGATCAGAGTTTATTTCTTATAGCCTTTGATGCCTTTTTCAAGGAACTCGGAGAAGCGGGCCACGTTTTCGTCATAGGTATAGGGCCCTGACAGAAGCTCGCCTTCGTCATTGAGAATGACATAGTAGGGCTGGGCGTTGGCGTTGAATTTGTAGCGCTGCAGATAGCTCCAGCGGTCACCATAGGTGTAGAGAGTCATATCCTTGCCATATTCCTTAACGGTGATAGGCTCCGGAAGGTTCTTCTTCTCGTCGACCATAAGTTTGATGACTGTGAAGTTGTCTTCGATCATGGCCTTGACGTTGGGTTCGTCAAGTACGGCGCCTTCCATCTTGCGGCAGTTGACACAGCCGAAGCCGGAGAAGTCGATGAGGACGGGTTTGCCTGATTCCTTGGCCACTTTCATGCCTTCTTCAAAGTCGTCATATTCCTTGAAGCCGTCGCCGTAGAGGTTGAAATCCTGAGTGAACAACGGGGGAACGAAAGCGCTGACGCCCTTGAGGGGAGCGCCCCAGAGGCCGGGAATCAGATAGATTGTGAACGAGAACGAGCAGAGGGCAAGGAAGAAGCGGGTCACTCCGACACTTCTGTCAGCTGGGCCGTAGTGGGCGAAGTTGAACTGGCCGAGAAGATAGAGGCCGAGCAGTGCGAAGATCACGATCCAGAGAGCGAGGAAGGCTTCGCGGTCAAGAATATGCCATCCGTAAGCGAGGTCGGCAACCGAGAGGAACTTGAGCGAGAGGGCGAGTTCGACAAAACCGAGCACCACTTTCAGAGTGTTCATCCAGCCGCCGGAGCTGGGTGCGGCCTGCAGCATGGTGGGGAACATGGCGAAGAGCATGAACGGAAGCGCGAGGGCTGTAGAGAAGCCGAGCATACCGATTGCCGGACCCCAGAGGTCGCCCTGCGAGGCTGCCTCAACGAGCAGAGTGCCGATGATAGGACCTGTGCAGGAGAACGACACGAGTGTCAGGGTGAAGGCCATGAAGAAGATGGAGAGCAGACCGGTGGTCTTCTCGGCTGTAGCGTCCATCTTGTTTGACCATGATTCGGGGAGTTTGATGTCAAAGGCTCCGAAGAAGCTGATGGCGAACACCACGAGCAGAAGGAAGAAGATGATGTTGCAGACGGCCGAGGTAGAGAGTGCGTTGAGCGAGCTTGCGCCGAAGATACCGGTGATGAGCAGGCCGAGAGCCACGTAGATTATGATGATTGACAGACCGTAGGTGCAGGCATCGGCGATGCTCTTCGCGCGGTCTTTTCCTTTTTTAAGGAAGAAGCTGACTGTCATCGGGATCATTGGCCACACGCAGGGAGTGAAGAGGGCCACAAGACCACCGAGGAAGCAGGTGAAGAATATGTACCAGAGAGAAGTCGACGAGAAGTCCTCGGCGCTTTCTGAATCTTCGAATGACACGGGAGCCCAGAGGTCAGCACCTGCGCTTGCAGGAGCAGTTGAGACCAGCGAATCAGCAGCCACTGAATCAGCCGGAACAAGTACCGCGGCTTCCTCAGCTACTTCGGCTTCGGCAGTCTCGACAAGTTTGGGTTCTTCCTTCACTTCGGCCTTTTCTTTCGGCTCATCTTTTGAAGAGACGGAAGCGGCAATCTTGGCAGTGCCTGAGAGGTTGAAGGTAGAGCGTGACGGCGGGATGCAGTTTTCATCGTTGCAAGCGCCGCACACAATCATCACGTCGATGTTGAACTCAGGTTTGGTAGCTTTGAATTTCTGCGTGATGGTCACACTCTGTGTCCACCATGAGAGTTCGGCGCCGAACATCTCGTCAAACTGTTTGTGAGATGGCTTGTTGGGTGTGGGTTTTCCTTCGAGAGTCACTCCTTCGAGTTTCGGATACGAAATCTCAAGGATCTGGGGACCGGCATCAGGATCGCAGTCAAGCGCATACATGTGCCAGCCGGAACTGATCGCAGCTGTAAGAACTACCTGCCCTTGGACATCGCCTGTCATTTCGACCTTGGCCTGCCATTTTACGGGGTTCATGATCTGCGCGACGGCCATGTTGCAGACCATCGACAATAGAAGCAGAAGCGTGAAAGTGTACTTTCTCATGGTTACAATAAAAGAGAAATGCTAAATTAGATTGGTTTTACAGCACAAATTTAATGATTTTTCCTCAATCGCAACCGTTTTTGCATTACGGAAACGTAAAAAGTCATTGTAAATCTTGCAAAAAGCACGATTTTTCGGTGTCTCACTGTTCAAAAAGTCAAAAACGGCCTTGCTTTTGGACCAAAATGGCCTCTGTCTGATGACTTTTTGCCACATAAAGAAGCAATCATACTTTTTTGCCTTTTTATTGGCGCAAGAGTCTGACACAGCTACCGGTTTTCAAAAATTTCGTTATCTTTGTAAAATACAAACTTGAACCTACATTTTACCTCAGTCCTCCCATGAAGCAATTCCTTTTACTGCCCGGAGCGGCGCTGCTGATGATGACAGCTGCACTTCCGGCGACTGCCGAGACAGTCAACATCTCCACACCAAACACATCTCTTGTACTCGACGCCGAAAAAGGAGGCAAACTCCGCATCCTCCACTATGGCAACAAGCTCAGCGATGCTGATGTGGCAAGCCTTTCAGACGCAGGCGCCATCAAGCGTGACGCTTATCCGGTCTATGGCATCTATCCGCAGGCCGAAGCAGCCATGAGCGTGACACACGCCGACGGCAACAGGACCACCGACACTGAAGTGACCGGCATCACAAGCCGCAAAGATGCCGACGGAGCCGATGTGACCACCATCGCCATGCGCGACAAGGTCTATCCTTTTGACCTCAACGTAAATTACCGTACATATCCGGGCGAAGACGTAATCGAGACCTGGGTCGACGTAAAGAACAATGAAAAGGGCACTGTCACTCTCAACCGCTTCATGTCGGGTTACCTTCCGGTGCGCTACGGCAACGTATGGCTCTCTCAGCTCTACGGCTCATGGGCCAACGAGGGCAAGGTGTCAGAGACTCCGCTGAACCACGGGGTCAGAATGATCAAAAACAAAGACGGTGTGCGCAACTCCCACACATCACACGCCGAGATCATGCTCTCGCTTGACGGCAAGCCGCAGGAAAACACCGGCCGCACCGTGGGCGCGGCTCTTGAATATTCAGGCAACTACAAACTGTTTATCGACACCGATGACAGCGACTATCACCACTTCTTCGCCGGCATCAACGAGGAAAACTCGGAATACCATCTCAAAAAGGGTGAAAGTTTCGTGACCCCGCCTCTGGCTCTCACCTACTCCGAAGAGGGTCTCTCTGGCGTGAGCCGCAATTTCCACCGCTGGGGACGCAACCACCGTCTGCACGCCGGCAACACCGAACGCAAGGTGCTGCTCAATTCCTGGGAAGGTGTCTATTTCAACATCACAGAGCCCGTGATGGACGGAATGATGAAGGACATTGCCGACATGGGCGGAGAGCTCTTCGTGATGGACGACGGATGGTTCGGCAAGAAATATCCCCGCGACAACGACAGCACCACCCTCGGCGACTGGGTTGTGGACACCAACAAGCTTCCCAACGGAATCCAGGCGCTGATCGACTCCGCAGCCGTCCACGGCATCAAGTTCGGTATCTGGATCGAGCCTGAGATGACCAACACCGTCAGCGAACTTTACGAGAAACATCCCGAATACATCGTCAAGGCAGCCAACCGCCCGGCCACACAGGGCCGCGGAGGCACTCAGTTAGTGCTCGATCTCGCCAACCCGAAAGTGCAGGACATCGTGTTTACCGTCGTTGACACTCTCATGCGCAAATATCCTGCCATAGACTATATCAAATGGGATGCCAACGCGCCGATCATGGACCACGGCTCGCAGTATCTCACCGCCGACAACCAGAGCCACCTCTACATAGACTATCACAAGGGATTCGAAACGGTGCTCAACCGCATCCGCAAGGCTCACCCCGATGTGACCATCCAGGCCTGCGCCAGCGGCGGCGGCCGTGCCAACTGGGGCATTCTCCCCTGGTTTGACGAATTCTGGACCAGCGACAACAATGATGCCCTGCAGCGCATCTACATGCAGTGGGGCACCAGCTACTTCTTCCCGGCCATAGCGATGGGATCGCACATCTCGGCTTCGCCCAACCACCAGACTTTCCGCAGAATTCCGGTGAAATTCCGTGCCGACGTGGCCATGAGCGGACGTCTCGGTCTTGAAATGCAGCCCCGCGACATGAACGACGAAGACAAGGCCGTGTGCCGCCAGGCCATCACAGACTACAAGAAAATCCGCCCCATTGTGCAGTTCGGCGACATCTACCGTCTGATCTCGCCCTACGACGGCAAGGGTGTGGCCTCGCTGATGTATGTCACCCCGGAGAAAGACGATGCCGTGTTCTACTGGTGGAAGACCGAGACGTTCATGAACCAGCAGCTTCCGCGCGTGGTGATGGCCGGTCTCGACCCCGACAAGACCTACATGATCACCGAACTGAACCGCATCGACAAGGAGCCTCTGAGCTTCGAGGGCAAGACTTTCAGCGGCCGCTATCTGATGTCGAACGGACTTGAGATTCCGCTGACCCACAAGGTGGACTATCACAAGAACACCGACTACGCCTCACGTGTGCTGCGCGTCACCGCTCAGTAAGAAGCCATTTCCAAAAAAATTCTTCAAGGCGTGGGTTTTCCACAGTGATTTCCCGCAGAATTTCAATCAGATTTTTATTCTTAAAACTTTTTGGCGCATTTTACTTAGTAATTTGCGCCTTTTTATGTAATTTTGCCATAAACTATAAAAAACTCATATCATGAATCAGGAACTTGACTGGGGAAACCTGTCATTCGGCTATATCCCCACCGACTATAATGTGCGCTGCTATTTCCGCGACGGGAAATGGGGCGAGATCGAAGTGTCGCAAAGCGAAGAGATCAATCTCCACATCGCCGCCACCTGCCTCCACTACGGCCAGGAGATTTTCGAAGGCCTTAAAGCTTTCCGCGGCAAGGACGGCAAAGTGCGAGTGTTCCGACTCGAAGAAAATGCCCGCCGCATCCAGGAATCGGCCAAAGGAATCCTCATGGAGCCGCTGCCGCTGGAGAAATTCAAGGAAATGGTGCTGAAAGTGGTGAAACTCAATGAGCGCTTCGTGCCTCCCTACGGTTCCGGTGCATCACTTTACATCCGCCCGATCGAACTCGGCATTTCGGCGCAGGTAGGGGTGAAGCCGTCTACCGAATATCTTTTCATGATTCTCGTGACTCCGGTAGGACCTTATTTCAAAACCGGATTCAAGCCGACCAACATCTGCATCATGCGCCGGTATGACCGCGTGGCCCCCAACGGCACAGGTCTCTGGAAGGTGGGCGGCAACTATGCGGCATCGCTCACTGCCGGCGAACACGCCCACGAGCTGGGATATTCAGCCGTGCTCTATCTCGATCCTAAAGAGAAGAAGTATCTCGACGAATGCGGTCCGGCCAACTTCATAGCCATCAAAGATGGTGTCTACATCACTCCGGCCTCCAACTCGATATTGCCTTCGATCACCAACAAGAGCCTCATGCAGCTTGCCGAGGATATGGGAGTGAAGGTTGAACGCCGCCACATCACCGTCGATGAACTGCGCGATATCGACGAAGCCGCCGCCGTGGGCACTGCCGCCGTGGCCTCACCCGTCGGCGAGATCGACGACCTTGACACCGGCGAGAAATATATCGTCTCGAAAAACGGCGAACCCGGCCCCATCACAACTCGTCTCTACAACACGCTCCGCGGCATCCAGCTCGGCGAGATCGACGACGTCCACGGATGGTGCACCATAGTAGAATGATCCAGGACAATCCACTCAATCACAGAATCAATCCACAGCACTGAGCCATGACATGGCAGGAAATGATTGACAGATATTATCCCGAAGGCAGCCGTCTTCGGGATATTTACATGGCCCACTGCCGTTCGGTGGCCGACCTGGCGCTTGACATCAACCGCCGTAAAGGGCTCGGCCTTGATGAGGCGGCGGTAGAAGAGGCCGCGATGCTCCACGATATCGGCATTTTCATGTGTGACGCTCCCGGCATAGAGTGTCATGGAGACGAGCCTTATATACGCCACGGAGTGCTTGGCGCCGCCCTGCTGCGCAGCGATGGACTTGGAGAGGATTGCGCCCGTGTGGCCGAGCGCCATACCGGAGCGGGCCTGAGCCGTGAGGATATTGCCCGTCAGCATCTGCCTCTCGACCCTGACGGAGACTACATGCCGCAGTCAACGCTCGAACGCCTCGTCTGCTATGCCGACAAGTTCTATTCCAAGAGCGGCGACATGCAGCGCAAGCCGCTTGAAAAGGTGATACGCTCCATGCAGCGGCTTTCGCCTGAGACTCTGGAGCGCTTCATGGCGCTCCACCGCGAGTTTGGCGAGCAGGACTGAGCTTCCGGAAACGCGCAGACACACATAACGACCCGCATGAAGACAGAGTTTTCATGCGGGTCGTTTCTAATTTCAGGGGTTGTTGTTTAACGGTTGCTTAATAACACCCTCTTAAAACCAACAACCTCTAAAGCTGACATTTTTTCTTAACGTGAAAGAGCGAAGCTTTCGGGGCTTCGCTCTCTCAGATGTTTTTTATCAGAAGGGATAGATGCCGTTGGCAGCTCCGTTCATGAGGGCATTGAAGAGATAGGCGTTAAGCTGATTGCCGTTGGTACGGTCAATGTCACCGCCGGTTTCCCAGAGGAAGGGCACACAGCCGTGAGCCTTGGCCGATTTGGTGACATATTCTGTCCAGTAAGCGCGGCTTGCTTTGTGCTTTTCAACATCCATGCCATTTATGTTGCGGTTAGATTCAACACCATATTCGCCTATGATAGCAGGAACTCCCTTGCTGACGTAGGCATCCTGCACTTTCTTGAACTGGGCATCAATATTTGCTTCTTTGTGCCATGTGCAGTTGCGGTCAGAACCGGCCACGAAGTTGGCCTCACCCCAGTAAAGCTTGATTGTTGCAGCCCAGTCTCCGTCTTTCTCCATGATAGTGAAGTCAGAGGGATCATAGAAATGCACTTCGACCATTGAACGGTCAGCTGCAGGATCTTCGGGAAGTTTATAGAGGCCTCTGACACCTTCATCAATATTGGTGAAAGGAGTCTGATGGATCAGCACTCGTGAAGCATTGTTTCCGCCTGTTCCGCGGACAGCATTCACGAAGGTCTGCTGATAGGCCATAATTGCATCGACAGACTGCTGCTGGCCGGCTGCTGACTGATTCTGCTGGCCGGGTTCGTTCATGCCGGCAAAGAGAAGATGCTCGTCATAGTGGTTGAGTTTGTTGGCGATCTGAGTCCAGAAAGTGCTCTGCTTTTTGTCAACGTCAGCATCATAGCCGTTTACGCAGCTTTCTTCAAGCCAGCCACCGTCCCAATGGATATTCACAATGGCATACATGCCTTCGCCTATAACCCAGCCTACAATCTCGTCAACGCGATCAAGCCATGCGGGATCAATTATATTTTTGGCTCTTTCAGCGGTTGTCTTACCCTGAATGTGACTGTTCCAGGCACATGGGATACGCACGGCATTGAAGCCTGCGGCCTTAAGACCACGGATGTAGCTTACAGTCACAGGCCGACACCATGAGCCTTCTCCGTCAGGAGCTTCAAGGGTATTGCCGATGTTGACACCAGCAAAGATGTTTTTGGCAATTTCAGTGGCGCTGACATTGTTGATGGGAGTTTCGGCCGGCACCACAGGAGCAGAGGTGGGCTGAGTGACAACCATACCGCGGGCCACATTGCCTGCAAAAACCGAGACACGGGCCGAACGCGGGCCGCGGGTTTCATTAAGTTCGGTTGTCACAGTCACCGGATAACCGTCAGCTGTACGGTCACCGACTTCTGCTTTGATCCATTTAAGATCATCATTCTCATCTATTTTTTCAACCTGAACCGATACGGCAGCAGGCGAGTTGACTATAAAAGTCTGAGGTCCGCCAGTCGCAGCAGCAGTCATGCCATCGGCAAAAAGCTGATCAGGCACCTGAATCACGTCATAGCGCACTTCATTTCTGTCATCGTCACACGATGCGGCAAACGAACCGCCTGCCACGACACAGAAAGCCAGGATAATTGATTTAGTTATATTCATCTGTAGATATTTTATCAAGAAATAAAGAAGTCCGACCGGACTGAAGCCTCGCCGGACTTCTTTATGAATTTTATTTCAGTTATTTGAAAATTACCATTCAACAACAGGGAACAGTCTGTCAACCGTGAAGCCTACACGCATCGAATTCGAGAATCCGAGTTCCACGATCTTCATCTCGCCACCGCTCTGAACGGGGGTGCCGAAAGCACAGCCTGAAGATGCTGTGATTCCATAAGTGTTCCAAAGTTCAAGACGATGTTTGTCACCGTCATTCGAGTTAAGAACTTTGGCAGAATCCCAGCCGGTTACTGCGTTGCCGTCAAGTTCAAGCGATGTAAGAGTCATGTGGGTGCCTGGGAAGTCCTTATACAGTTGCTCGGTGTTGATAAATGTCATTATCGAGCCGTCGGCATGGTCTGTGGAGTTGAGAGTGATGACAAAATCCTTCTTGCTTGCGGCAATTTTTGAATTTTCGTCAACAACAACGGTGAACGATCCGTCATTCGGACCGGTCCAGTCACCACCCCATGAGGGATTGATTGTGATAAGACCCGGAGTGTAGTAGGCGGGGCTGAGATTAATGGTGTAGTCAATCTCAAGTTCAGACGAAACCTGGAATGCAGGATCGCTGTCCACATTTGTGGCTGCACTGAAAGGACTTTCCACTACCTTGCCGCCCTGCTGGCCCTTGCCCCAGATGTTGAAGAGCTCAATGCGGTAGTTGCCGTTATCTTCAATGTCGCCATAGAAGAATCTGTTGGCATCAAACTTTATTGATTTGCCGTCACAACGGATGTCGTTGATATAGACGATTGCAGTCGGATATTTTGCAACGAGGTTCTGGAAGTCAATATTGAATACCATAGCGCCATTGACGGTGCCGTTATAGGTCACGGTGTGTTTGCCTTCGAGTTTTTCGGCATCAATGCGGTCGCAGATCGTCCCCCATTCACCGTTCCAGTCACCGCCTACACACTGGAAGTTGACCGGAATGGCATCATCGAACTCACGTTTGCGTTCGCTGTAGTAGTTGACTGCATAGCCGTAGTCTCCGTCAGGTATGGCGATGCGGAGTCCGTCATTGTCAAGAGCGAGGATCTTGAGGCTTCCAGACTTGTTGGCAAGCCAGGTGTTGCCGCAAAGGATGTCAATGTCAATGTTCAGGACAACGTTCTTTTCATCAATAGTGTAGTGGCCGGTCTCATCGGTAACGGTTCCATCCTCGGCAATACGATGGATGCTGACGGTTCCGTCTTCAAGGAATTCCATGTAGCCATAGTCTTTTCCGTAAGTGTAGCCGATCCAGCCGTTGTTGGTTCCCATTTCCCATCCGATCTGCTGTTCGACATTGGGATGGTTGTTGGTGATGGTGTTCCAGTTGTCAGTTACGCCAAACTGGGTGAAGGGACCTTCAAACACGTGGAGTTTGCCGTCCTGGCCGTTTTCCATATACCATTTGCCATAGAGTTTAGTCTTGTCAAACGGAATGTTGCGCGCTGTTGAGATGGCGCGGACTGCTGTTGCCTGATAGACGGGAAGAGATGCACGTGCTCTGTTTGATGACGAAAACTGATAGGCATAGTAGAAATCACCATTGTTTATAGAACCTGTGGCATAGTAACCTGCTGCGCCCTGAGAATTTACATCGCTGACAGTACGAGTGCCGGCAGCGGGAAGGAAGATGGAGTTTCCGTTGGGGCCGGTCAGTCTGTAACCGGCAACGCCGTCAACTTCAGTCCATTCGGCTGTACATTTTGCAAAAAGTTCCTCATAGTCCTGGTAAGTGGGAAGTGTTCCGACACCTCCGGTCACATTCCATGCGAGGTCCTGCTTAGTGCGATAGATGTCACCTGAAGCATAGTCGTCGGGGAGATATGAAGTATTGACACCCGTGAGATCACCGAATCCGAAGAGGCCTCCGAAATCAGACTCTGATTTCGCGCCAATATTGCTTTTTGCCCATTTGACAGAGAGACCGAGGTCTACGAAATCGGCATCGGCATCAAAGGTCTTTGTGTCAGTGGTGAATTCTTTCACATCGCCGTAGATGACACCTGCGCCAAGATCAAGATAGGCGGCATAGTAATATTTGGTTCCGGGAACGAAGCCTGATTTTTCGACAGAGAATGCGGCTGCCTGCTCAGCAGCGGGAACAATGAGACCTGCTCGTACCTTCTCTACATCAGGATCAGCTGATATAACCACACCTACTGTGGCACCTTCAGGAGCTTCGGTAACGGCACCGCCCATAGTGGCTGATGCGAAATCAACGGTCTGGACATTGTCAGTGACAACGGTGGCGTTGGTGGTCACGAATGACTTGACTTCGCCCTGGAATGAAACCTGACCTTTGAGGGATACAAACACCTGATAATAGTAGGTCTTGCCGGTTTCAAGGCCATCGACAGTGGCTGTCACGACGTTTTTGTCAAGCACACCGTCAACGCGGTTTGTCAGACTGTTCGGATCTTCGCCATAGTAGAAGCCTACAGAGTAGAATGCAGCAGACTTGTCGGCCAGGCCCTCCACTGTTCCGTGGAGGGTTGCACTGTTGGCCGTCACATCAGAGGAGCCGGTTGTGACCGATGACTGGTCGATAACGGGGTCCGTTGAGATGAAATAATTGTCATCGTCATTGCAGGAAGCCAAGGAAAGGCCGAGCATGAGCGACGCACAGAGAAATATTTTGGTTTTCATGTTAAAATTTTCCTTGTTTCATGGTTTATTCAATTGTCAGCGAAACGATTTCGGGCTTGACCACATTTGCGTCAAGATTTCCGTCGGCGTCAAGCGGTGACACTACAAGACCCTTCTGCTGTATGCAGATTGTAAAGCAGCTTGTGCCCTCAAACTTCAGAGTTCCTGAGGTGGTATTGGTCAGGCTGATTTCGGTCACACCGTCCTTGTTGAGAGAAACAGACGGGTTGCTGAACACACCTGCGTCATTTGAGTCCCAGTTGAAAGCAGCCAGGTCATCGAAGTTATGGCCGAAGACTACTTTGGGGTCAGCTCCGTCAGTCCAGGTGATGCCGGGGAGGCGGAATGCGAGCTTGATGGTCTGTCCTTTCTTGAGGCGGAGTTTGGTAACATCGACAGGATAGAGGCCATCGGCATCATAGAATGCGTTGTAGACTTCCAGACGATAGTGGTGACCGTCCTGAATGTAGCAGTTGAGATATTCAGGATTTACAGCAATTACAGTCGGACCGGTCTGACCGCCGCCAATAGGCTTGACAGCAAGATTGGCACATACATAGCGGTTTGCAACACCGTTTTCATCCTTAGCCACGGGAACACCGATAACGAGAGTGCCGTTGTCGGGGTTGCATTCAAACACAACGAATTCTTTGCCCTTGACGGGGTCAGGAGTAGTGGCGAGAAGGGTCACGTCTTTTGCAAACACAATCTTGTTGCCTTCAATTGTGAATTCAGTCTGCGCCAGGCGTTCTTCAATAGCTAATCCGTAGGCATTGTAAGGGATGCTGAATTTGCCGTCAGAATCCTCTTTGTAGCCGGTGTAGCGATTCATTGTCATTACGAATTCGTCGTCAGAGAAAGCCAGACAGGCGGGAGTGCCATAGAGATCAGAGAGTTTTTTCCATGCTCCTTCAATCTTACCATCATTGTTCTTCACTGTTCCGTCCCATTCCATAAGGCAATAGGGCAGTTCAGAATCAAGGAGATATGTGACAGCGGTTGCATGATAAGAAGCATCATCGCCGATGATGGTAAAGAGATCTGTAGCAAGGTCCTTGTACTCAGGAAGAGCCGGAGGAACTGTCGACAGAGACGGTCCGGTGACAGGCCACTCGCCGTCCCAGCCTTTTTCAACGAAGCAGAGAACCATGCGCTGGTCCTTGTTGCCTCCTTTGCCGTCGTTACGGATGAGTTTGAGACCGAGAACGTGTTCGTTGAGTTTGACCAGTTCGATATTAACCATGTCGACAAAATACGAGTCGCCAATGCGGTCGCCAAGCCAGTTCAATCCGGCAGGCATAGTGATAGTTTTTCTATCAGGGTCCATGACGAACGCTTTTGTCTGGCCGTTGACAGTCAGATTTGCGCCATTGATGAGATCGAACGTGAGTTCGGGGATAGACTCGATGGTAGCTGTGGTAGTGGCGGCATCGCCAAACAGCCAGTCAGGAGCACCGGCCTGCCATACCCAGTTGGGGTCATCGACACCATCTTCGGCATATGAGGGATAATCGGCCTCGGTATATGTTTTGCCGTCGGTAAATTTGTCCCATCCCATCGGAGCGCACATGAATGTGAACGCGCCTAAATCAAGGTTTTTGGTGTCCAGCTCCCATGTTTTTGACTGGTCGGCCCCACCGGTGAGGTATGTCCAGAGAGGATCTGTCAGCAGGTCGCCGTTGGTATTTTCGAGTGTGAAACGATAGGGTTCGCCATAGACTATGCCGCCACGGGTCATTACGCCGAAACGGATTTCATAATCACCGGCAAAGGGGATGTTGGCTTCAGTAGAGGTTTTGCGCTCTATGCCCTGCGGATGAATCCAGCTTGTGACGTAGCGACTTCCAAGGAGGCTTGTCATTTTGACCTTGTTAGTAGCCTGGTCGATTTCAATTGTGTATGCTTTGCCCTCCACGAGATCCGCAGCCGTCAGGTCAGGAGCGGGGAGGGATTCATCTTCCGGCGTACAGGCTGTGGAAGAAAACAACAGAGCCACGCCTGCAAGAAATGAATAAAAAAACTTATGCTTCATGTTTTTCAGAAAATAATAATATAATAACTGTGTGTTTCCTTAAGGTCAATTAGCCCAACCTGGGTTCTGCTTAAGCACACCGTTTGAAAGAATAATCTGATCATTGGGAATCTGCGAAAGACCCTTTGTGGCGATGATCTTGTTGCGGTTGTATGATACCTGACCGGTAGATCCGCCATTTTGTACGGAACCGGCACCGGCAACAACAGCATCAGCCATCACTTCAACTCCCTGACGCAGGAGATCCCAGTAACGGATGCCTTCAAAGGCAAGTTCGCGGGCACGTTCCGCCATGATGTTCTCTTTGTTGACAGGGATGTCTGAAAGGCCGGCGCGCGAACGAATGCGGTGCATGTAGGTTGCAGCTTGAGGCGAGCCGAGTTCGGCTGCCATCAGAAGAACGTCGGCATAGCGCATAATATTGTACGGCTGGCAGTTATTGATCTGCATATCACCGGCTCCGGTAGACATATTAGCATTTTTTATGACCAGAGCTCCGTTTTCGAGCTGATAGAAGGCGATGGGTGAATATTTTTTAACAGTATATCCGGTATATTCACGCCAGTCATTATATGACGGTTTGAAGTTTGCGTCTGACCCGATGCCCTCGCCTGCGATATCAATCACACCTGCTGTGCGACGGGGGTCGGCAGCATCATAGATCGTATTGATGAATGAGGGAATCACGGTGCATGCGCCCCAGCCGCAGTAGTAGGGAACCACGCTGAGCGGGCTGCGCATACCCATCATCACCTGCCAGCGGTTGCCGTCAGCCGATCCGTCGGTAGCATATGAGGCCATAGGAGTGAAGTTCATGCTGAGTACCACTTCTGAGTTTGCATCACCGGCGTAAGTGGAGGCTGCTTCGTTCCATCCGGCCGAGGTTGTGTTGGCCACGAGCGACGATGCCGGCCAGAAGTCTTTGTATGAATCAAGAAGTTCGTAGTTGCCGCTGGCAATGACATCTTCGACAGCTGCAAGGGCTTCTGCCTTTGTGACAACGCCTGTGGTTACGCCGGATTCATTGGTAAAACCGGGTTCCTGTCCGTAATAGCCTGTATAATAAAGGTAGGCACGGGCGAGGATTGCTTCTGCAGCATATTTTGTGATACGGCCGAACTGTGATTTTTCAAGATTTGCGTCGTCAGGGATATTGGCGATCGCATATTTGAGATCTTCGAAAATAGCAGCATAGACTTCTGCGGGATCAGCCTGACTGCGGTTTTCATTGACGGGTTCGAGGAACAGAGGGATGTTGCCCCAGAGGCGTACCATGTCAAAATAGAGCAAGGCGCGGAGAGCATGACATTCACCCATATAGAGACCACGGTTCGAGTCTTTGTCTTTCCACTTGATCTGATCTTCACGGGTTATAAGTTCGTTGCAGCGGTAGACTCCCTGGTAATACATCTTCCAATCCTGTGCATACATCTGGAGATCGGCGGGCGATTCGCTCTGGTCAAAACGGTCGATGACCTGATAGTTGCGGGCATCGGAGTTGCCTGTGCCACCATAGCATTCATCGCCCATGACGGTGGAAGCTACGTAGAAACCTATGCCGGGAGCGGTTGAAGTCTGACGCCAGCCGTTGTAGCAGCCGATCAGCGCGCGCCATGCGTCGGCTTCGGTCTTATAGAAATTGTCGGTGTTGGAATTTGTCTTCGAATTTACATCGAGGAAGCTTTCGGAGCATGAGCTCATGCCGAGCAGCCCGACAACACCGAGTGCGAGTATGTTGAATTTAAATTTATTCATTTGTATAGATCTAAACTTTGTAAGAAAGTGGATTTAGAACGCGAGGTTTACACCGAAGAGGAAGGTGCGCGGGCGCGGATAGTAGCCGAGGTCTACGCCTGATACCCATGCCTGGGTGCCATAACCGATTTCCGGGTCCATTCCGTCATATTTGGTGAATGTGTAGAGGTTCTGAACCTGGAAGTAGAGACGGGCGTTGCTGCACCATTTCTGCTTCATGAGAGGAGCGAAGTTGTAGCCGAAGGTGAGGTTCGAGAGACGGAGGAAATCGCCATCCTGCACATAGAGGTCGGAGAACTGCCAGTTGATGTTCTGGTTGGTCACACGCGGAATTTTGTTGGATGTTCCTTCGCCTGTCCAGCGGCCGAGGATACGGGTGGTGTAGTTGGCCTGCTGGCTGTCCCAGCTGCGGTAGCTCTGCACGATCTTCTGACCGGCTGCGCCTGTGGCAACAAGGCCGAGGTCGAAGTTCTTGTAGTAGAGATTGATGTTGAAGCCGTAGGTGAACTTGGGCATGCCGTTGCCGAGGTTGACTTTGTCATTGTCATTTATGACACCGTCACGGTTGATGTCGACAAAGATCACGTCGCCGGGCTGCACATTGTCCTGAAGCACACCGTTGCCTGCCTGAAGCCACTGGTTGATCTGCTCCTGGTTCTGGAAGATGCCTGCGGTCTTGAAGCCCCAGAAGTAGCCGATGGGCTTGCCGTTTTCAGCACGGTAGAATTCAGGGGTGTTGTTGTAGAGTTCGTTGACATTGCCGTGGATGATACCGTCCTGGTTGGGTATCGAGCCGACTTTGTTTTTGTTGAACGCGCCGTTGACACCTACGCTGTAGGAGAAGTCGCGGCCGATGACGTCGGTCCAGGTGAGGTTGAATTCGACACCGGTGTTTTTCACGTTACCTCCGTTGATGAAGGGAGCGTCAGTACCTGCGGTGGCAAGGATCGGGGCCACAACAAGCCAGTCTTTGGTATTTTTGAGGTAGAAGTCAAAAGCTACGGCAAGACGGCTGTTGAAGAGGCGGGCGTCAAAACCGAAGTCGGTCTGCTCGGAAGTTTCCCAGGTGATGTCGAGGTTGCCGAGACGTTCGGGGTATGCGCCCCAGTTGTCGGCCCAGGTTGAGTTGTATTCACCGTTGTAGACACCGTTGGGGCCCAGGTATTGTCCGAAGAAGTAGTTGGCGTAGAGGTTCTTGATCGGTGAGAGATACTGGTAATTGTCGATGTTCTGGTTACCTACGCGGCCCCAGCTTGCGCGGATCTTGAGGAAGTCGAGCCATGAGCGGGTAGATTCCATGAATTTTTCGTTGGAGATGTTCCAGCCTGCCGAAACAGAGGGGAAGGTGCCGAAGCGGTGGCCACGGGCAAACTTCGAGGAGCCGTCGCGGCGCACGGTGGCGTTGATCATGTATTTTTCCTTCCAGTTCCAGCCAATACGACCGAAGTAGCTGACCGAACGTGATTCGTCATGAGGATAACCTGCGGCGTTGAGGCCGTCGGCTGTAGAGGCTGCTGTGCCGTTGCTGATCCATGCGTGGCTCCAGTCATCGAAGCCTTCTTTGAGATGACCCTGCTTGGCTTCGAGGTAAGAACCTGAATAGCGGTAGCTTTCCATACCGATGAGGGCGTTGAAGTGGTGGTCTTTGATGTCCCAGTCGTAGGTAGCGGTGTTGGTCCAGGTCATGCCGAGAGAGTTGGTCTTGTTCTGGGCTACCTTTGTGTAGGAGTGAGAGGTGTCAGTCGAGGTGAACTGGAAGACCGGCTCGAAGCTGCGGTATTCGGAAGCACCGTAGACAGCGCCGAACACTGTGCGCACCTTGAGGTTCTTGATCGGTTCGATCTGGGCATAGACATTGCCTGAGAAGGTGGCGTTTTTGTTGTCGTTCTTAAGCAGCATCATGTTGCCGTAGGGGTTGCCGTCGCCCTTGTTCCAGTCGGAATTGACGGTTGAGTTGAAATCGCCGTCGGCATTATATATAGGTGCGAGCGGAGATGTGTAGAACGCGCCGCGGAGGGTGTTGTTATACTGGTTGCCCACGCCGATGCCGGTAGAGTGGACATAGACGAAGCTTGCCTGTTCGCCTACGGTCACGAGACCGTCAAAAAGCTTGTGGTCGGAGTTGATTCGGAAATTGTAGCGGGAGTAGTCAGAAGCATCCTTACCGCCAACGATACCTTCCTGATTGATGTAGCCGAGTGACATGGCATAGGTTGAATTCACCGAGCCGCCTGTCACACCGAGAGTGTAGCTCTGAGTCTTGGCGTTGTCCTTGAACATTGCATCCATCCAGTCGGTGTCATAGACCGAAACGGGGTTGCCGTCGGCATCACGGCGCCAAATGCTGCTGATCGACGACCAGTCATAGGGAGCGAGGCCGCTGTTGATCTGCTGTTCGTCCATGATAGTCATATATTCCTGAGCGTTAAGCATCTTTGCCTTGCGTGGAGCTGACTGCCAGCCGTAGTAGCCGTCGAAAGTAACTTTGGCTTTGCCTTCACGGCCCTGGCGGGTGGTGATGAGCACAACGCCGTTGGCTGCCTGCGCGCCATAGATGGCTGCCGAGGCTGCGTCTTTCAGCACGTCGATGCTTTCAATGTCCGCAGGGTTCAGAGTGGAGATGTCACCGCCGATACCGTCAATGAGGTAAAGAGGCTGTGCGTTGCCTGTGGTGCCGAGACCGCGGATGGTCACTTTCATGCCTGCTCCGGGCTGTCCTGACTCACTGGCGATGTTGACACCGGGGAGCTGGCCTTGCATGGCCTGAAGAGGTGAGGTGGTGTTCATCTTGGCGATGTCGTCACCCTTGATCTGTGCGGTAGCGCCGGTGACAAGTTTCTTTTTCTGGACGCCGTAGCCCACTACCACTACTTCGTCAAGCACTTCGGAGTCTTCTACGAGGGCGACATCCATGCGTTCGGACGTTACTTTGATCTCGCGGGTTGTGAAACCTACATAGGAGAATACGAGAGTGGCGCCTTCGTCGGCCTTAAGGGTATAGTTGCCGTCAATGTCCGTCGATGTGCCTTGCGACGAGCCCTTGATGAGGACACTGACTCCGACAAGCGGTTCACCGTCGGATGCCTGGGTGACTGTACCTGATACAGTCAGAGGAGCGGCCGATGCGGTCATTCCGGCCAGAAGACAGAATGCCAGCAGGGCAGTCCGGAAGAGACGCAGAGACTTGCATCGTTCCAAATTGTTTTTTCCCATTAGATGAATAGATTTAGTTTTACTGGTTAGTTTTGTTGTTTTTTGTTGTTCTCGTTCTGTGTGCGGCCGCGCTCGGCCTATAAATTGTATGTCAGGCAAAGTACTGTATGCAGGTTTGGAGCAAATGCAGAACTTTGTTTTTAAGGTAAGAAGATAGTGCGATAGCCTAATAAAATTAAGCAAATGTAAAGATTGCTTTCGTAACCACCAATTTTTTATTCCTATTATATGGGATAAAAACGTCTCTGACCGGGAGCCATTTGTTAACTTTATTAGCTTAAAATGTTTTATTAAACAGATTTCATCTCTGGCACTCAACATATTGCATTCTTGATGCAAATGTTATTCCACTACCCGCAACCGCCATTGATTTGGATATTTCATAAAAATCATTTTACTTTGTGAATGTAAATACTCCTTAAATGTTAACGCCATGCGTTTACCCTTACTCATAAGCCTGACACTTTGTTTCCTCTTCGGCGCAGCCCAGGAGTTCTCATTGAAACATCTTGACACTACCAACGGTCTTGCAAACAACAAAATAAACGCCTTTCACCGTGACTCCGACGGCTTCCTGTGGGTTGGAACATCCTCCGGTCTCTGCCGTTACAACGGCTACGGCTTCAAGATCTACCTCCCTGCCGCCGAAGACTCCGTGATGATTTCCTATGACGAAGACATTACCGACATACAGGAAGACGGCAAAGGACGCCTGTGGGTACGGTCCGGGAAGACATATCTCGTTTATGACCCGGTTTCAGACTGCCTGTCGACCGACCTCACGCCTGTCCTGAAGGAATTCAATATCAAATCTGCCCCGTCTCTGATCTATTTCGACAGCGGTAAAGGTGCGTGGTTCCACATTCAAGGCGAAGGGCTATACCATGTAAAGCCCGGCTCTGACAAAGCCGAACTGCTGAAAGACAAAAGTTATGCCGATGAGGAAATAACAGACATTACATCAACAGCCAATGAGATCATTACCATTGACAACCACGGTGTCATAAAATTCATATCACCTGAAAACCTGCTTGTCACACGCACAGACTCTCTCATAGCCCAGGACACCGACCCAAGCACCACCTTCGTCTATACCATCGAGACCGACAACGACGGGCTGGCCTGGATCTTCAGCAACGAAAGGCTATGGCTCTACGACACACGCAGCCATTCTTGGGCCAACCAGCTTCTTCCCGATGACAGAAACCGGAAAGTGGTCAAAACATTTATGCACGACAGCTCCGGCATACGCTGGATAGCCCGCGACCACAACGGCCTCGAAAAAGTGGTGCGCGAAAACGGTCGCTTCCGCTTCATCCCTGTAAGCACAACGGCAAGTTCCGGCATACGCAACACTGTCACCGCGCTTTATGACGACAACGCCGGATCACTTTGGATCGGCACATATAAAAAAGGTATATATTATCATAATGAAAGCGCCGACAAATTCCGTCTGATCCCCTTTCCGGATGTCAACTGTCTGTATCCGTCGCAGATCGACGGTTCGGTGTGGATAGGCACCGATGCCGCAGGTATTATAAAGTGGAATCCACGCACCAACAGCCGCACCCCTGTCCCCTACCTCACAGACAACGGCGCGCATCCGGCAATCACCACCATGCTCGAACTCCCCGACGGCACTCTCTACTTCGGATCCTTCGCACGCGGCCTGCGCCGATGCCGCAACGGGAAAATAGAGACTCTGGACACCGGAACGACGCTTGACAACGCCTACACCTGGGCACTGGCCAAAGCTCCTGACGGCAAAATCTGGATCGGTACACTCGGCCACGGGTTCTACATCCTCGACCCGAAGTCGCTCGAAGTGAAATCATACAACATGTCCAACTCCGATCTTCTTTCGGACTACATACTTGACATCGCGCGCGATGGTGAGGGTGAAAGACGCATCTACATCGCCACCTCATCCGGAGTCGCCGTCTTCGACCCCATAAAAGAAAAATTTTCCAGCATTCCGCTCCTTGACGGGCTGAAAATCAACGACCTGCTCCACGACACCCGCGATCTCCTATGGGTGGCCTCAACCCGCGGCCTGCACATCTACGACCCTCGTAGAGAACGGATAATCCCGCTAAAGACATCGCCCGACAAAGCCACACCTGATTTCATACTCGGCCTGCAGATCGACAACAACGGCAATGTCTGGGCCAGCGAAGGAGGAAATCTCGTGAAATTTACGGTCAGATTCAATGACAAAACCGGAGAATTCTCATATACCACTCACCGCTATGACTCAGCCGACGGCCTGCAGAACTGCGACTTCAACCAGCGCTCCTTCGGCCGTCTCCCTTCGGGCCAGATATTCATAGGCAGCCTTTACGGTCTCAATGAATTCAACCCTGACAGCATCCGTCACAACCGAGCGCTCCCAAACGTGATGTTCTCAGACATCAGTGTCGGATCAAAAACCATCAGAGTCGGAGAAAATGTCAAAGGCCATGTGTTGCTGAAATCATCGCCGAATCATGGCGGCACACTTGAACTCTGGCCTGACAACTCATCATTTTCAGTGACATTTGCCACTGACAACTACATATTCCCCGAAAAAACCACCTATCAGCACAAGCTTGAAGGCCTTGATGATGAATGGATGACCACACCTCCCGGAGTCCACCGTGCAAGCTACACCAATCTGGCACCAGGCACCTACCGATTGCTTGTAAAAGCCGTCAACAATGACGGTTACGAAAGTGTAAGCGCAGCGGAACTGACCATCATAATGCACCCGCCCTTCTGGCTGTCGGTATGGGCCAAACTGCTGTATGCACTTATACTGTGCCTGCTTGTCTACGCCTTTATCCGCCACATCAAACTGCGCGAACGCCGCCGCTTCAACGAGAAGCGCAAAGAAGACGCCCTTGTCAAGCAAGAGGAAATCAACCAGCTGAAATTCAAGTTCTACACAAACGTCAGCCACGAACTCCGCACTCCGCTGACACTGATAGTCTCCCCTCTTGAAAGCATGATCAAGGAGACTACCGACGAAAAACAGCTCAAGCGTCTGACCCTGATGAGAAACAACGCCATGCGCCTGCTCATGCTTGTCAACCAGCTGCTTGACTTCAGGAAAAATGAAGTCACCGGTCTGTCGCTCCACCTGTCGGAGGGTGAGATTGTCGGCTTTGTGCGCGGAGTCTGCCATTCATTCGCCAACCTCTCCGAGCGTAAAAACATACGCCTCACATTCACCTCCGCCACCCCGGAACTGAATGCCATGTTTGATGAAGACAAACTCTACAAATCAATCATGAACCTCCTGTCAAACGCATTCAAGTTTACCCCCGAAGGAGGAGAGGTAAAAACCGAGCTGTCAACCACCCCGACTTCAGTCATCATCAAAGTGTCAGACACAGGCATAGGCATCAGCGACAGCGATAAGCCTCATGTCTTCGACCGTTTCTTCCAGGCTGATAATGCCAAAGCAGACAGTTCAATGACGGGCAACGGCATCGGGTTAAGCATGGTAAACGAATATATCAGACTCCACAACGGCACCATCGAGATCTCCGACAATCCGGGAGGAGGAACAATTTTCACAATCAGCATTCCGCTTATAAAGCAGACCCCGCTGACTGAAACACCCCCGCCCGTCAGCGAAACCGTAGCTCTTCCTGACACTGAACTTCTTGACGTACAGCCGGAACAACCATCGGCAGAAAAGCAGGAGCCGGCTACTACTGACAAACCGACAGCCCTGGTGGTTGACGACAGCCGCGACATGATCGAATTTCTGCGCGACGGTCTCAGCCACGACTTCCACGTCATGACAGCCTCTGACGGAGCCTCCGCACTCCGGCTGCTCGAATCAATCAGACCGGCAATCGTACTGACCGATCTCATGATGCCCGGAATCGACGGTCTCGAACTCTGCCGCAAACTCAAATCCAACCCGGATCTTGCCTCTACACCGGTCATCATCCTTACAGCCAAACATGATATCGGCGCCAAAGTCGAAGGCCTGACCACCGGAGCCGACGATTACATAACCAAGCCCTTCAACATTGAACTGCTGCTACTGAAGATGAAAAAACTCATCTCGCTCTCCCATCGAGGCAACGGACGCTCGCTCATCAACCCCGAACCTGACACCATCAAGATCACACCTCTGGATGAAAAAATGGTAGAAAAAGCCATCAAATATGTAGTGACAAACATCAAACGTCCCGACCTATCGGTTGAAGAGCTCAGCAGCCACCTCGGCATGAGCCGCGTGCACCTTTACAAAAAACTAAAGGCCACTACCGGCAAGACTCCGGTTGAATTCATCCGCCTGATCCGCCTGAAACGAGGGGCACAGATGTTGCGCGAAAGCCAGCTGAACGTCTCGGAAATCGCCTTCCAGCTTGGCTACAACAATCCCAAATACTTCAGCAAATATTTTAAGGAAGAATTTGGTGTTCTGCCTTCTGTTTATCAGGATAAAGAGGGTAAGGCAACAAATTACCACGTATAAGTTAACATTTCCACCCCGTCGAAAATCATTCCGACCCCTGAGGGTCAACATTGTTTTCGGTTTATCCCGATTGTTCTTTATAATTTTGCATAGTCACGGATAGAAGCACCTGACCTTCATCTGCGGCTATGCATTTTTATTCATTCTCCATCTTCTTCCCTTAAAACTGAAAACATCTAATTCATACATGAAATCAGGAACTATAACCGCTTCTTTATTCACGGCCCTGCTGCTTGCCTCTTGCGCGGCCGGAAAATATGAAAAATCAGAGCGTGGGATCACTGTCAACATCGCTGCCGACACCGAAAATTCTGTCCGCAAGGTAAGGCTGCAGGTTATTGACGACAAGATTATCCGCGTCTCGGCGACTCCCGACAAAAAATTTTCTTCAGACACAAGCCTTGTGGTCATTCCTCCCAGGGCCAATGTCGAATACACCATCGCTGAAACAGACTCCTCCGTATCGCTTTCAACCTCTCAGTTGACCGCGACAGTATCTTTTTCAACCGGCGATGTTAAATTCTATAACAAAGACGGCCGTCTGATCGTAGCCGAAGCCGACGGCGGACGCGAGTTCTCCCCAATCGAAGTCGAAGGCACCAAAGGCTACACCGTACGCCAGGTATTCGAATCTCTCGACAAAGAAGAAGGCATCTATGGTCTCGGACAGCACCAGAGCGACGAGTTCAATTATAAAGGTAAAAACGAAGAACTTTTCCAATACAACACCAAAGTCTCTGTGCCATTCATTGTATCTACTGACAACTACGGCATTCTCTGGGACAGCTATTCGCTCTGCCGCTTCGGAAACCCCGAACCATACAAGCAGCTCGGCCAGGTTTTCAAACTCTACGACAAAGACGGCAAGGAAGGCGCTCTGACGGGCACCTATGTACCCGCCAAAGCCGAAGAACCGACCATCGTACAGCGCGAAGACTCTATCTACTTCGAACACCTTATCCGCAAAGAGCTCAAGCACGTAGTGAATCTGCCTCAGGATTTCAACTACCAGGGCTCACACGTAACCTATGAAGGTGAGATCGAACCCACTGAAAGCGGAGAATTCAAATTCATCCTCTACTATTCAGGCTACATGTCAGTATTCATTGACGGCAAAGAAGTTGTCCCCGAACGCTGGCGCACCGCCTGGAACCCCAACTCCTACAAATTCGCAGTAAACCTCGAAGCCGGCAAGCGTGTTCCCGTCAAAATCCAGTGGGAGCCCAACGGCGCCGTGGCCTATTGCGGTCTCAGAGTCTACTCTCCAGTTGATGACAAGGAACAGATGCAGATGAGCTGGTGGGGCGAAATGCAAAGCCAGATCGACTACTACTTCATCTATGGCGATGATATGGACGACGTGATCCACGGCTACCGCACTCTCACAGGCAAAGCTCCCATGATGGCCAAATGGGTCATGGGCTACTGGCAGAGCCGCGAGAAATACAACACCTCAGATGAAGTGCTCTCGACCTTCGCAGAATTCCGCCGTCGCGGCATTCCCATCGACAACATCGTCATCGACTGGCTCCACTGGAAGCAGGATTCATGGGGCAGCCACGAATTCGATCCCGAACGTTTCCCCGATCCAAAAGGCATGGTCGACTCGATCCACGACATGAACGGACGTGTCATGATCTCAGTATGGCCCAAATTCTATGTGACTACCGAACACTACAAGGAATTCGACAAAAACGGATGGATGTATCAGCTCCCCGTCAAAGACAGCATCCGCGACTGGGTAGGTCCCGGCTATCTCAGCTCATTCTATGACGCCTACAGCCCCGATGCCCGCAAACTCTTCTGGAATCAGATCCAAGACCACTACGTGCCCGTCGGAATAGACGCCTGGTGGATGGACGCATCCGAGCCCAACATCCGTGACTGTACTGACCTCCAGTATCGCAAGGATCTCATAACCCCCACCGCACTCGGTCCATCGACCAAATACTTCAACGCTTACGGTCTGATGAACGCCGACGCTATCTATAACGGACAGCGCGGCATCAACGACAACCGCGTCTTCCTCCTCACCCGCTCCGGTTTTGCCGGACAGCAGCGCTTCTCGACAGCCACCTGGAGTGGCGACATAGCCACCCGCTGGGAAGACATGAAAGCCCAGATTTCCGCAGGCCTCAACTTTGCCGCTTCAGGCATACCCTGGTGGAGCATGGACATCGGCGGTTTCTGCGTGGAAGACAGATTTGTAGCCGCTGCTGCGGAATTCGACAAAACCGGCCGCGAAACACCCGACATGAAAGAATGGCGCGAACTCAATACCCGCTGGTATCAGTTCGGAGCATTCGCCCCCATGTTCCGCGCCCACGGCCAGTGGCCCTACCGCGAAATCTTCAACATCGCTCCTGAAAATCATCCCGCCTACAAGTCTGTGGTCTACTACACCAACCTGCGTTACGACCTGATGCCCTACATCTATTCACTCGCAGCAAAGACCCATTTCGACGACTACACCATCATGCGCCCGATGGTTATGGACTTCACAGCCGACAAGGCTACCCGCAACATCGGCGACCAGTACATGTTCGGTCCCTCACTGCTCGTAGCTCCCGTCTATACCTACGGAGCCACTTCACGCGAAGTCTACTTCCCTGAAGGAGCTGACTGGTATGACTTCTACACCGGCAAAGAGATCAGCGGCGGCCAGACTCTCAAAGTCGCAGCCCCCTACGAACGCATCCCCCTCTTTGTCCGCTCAGGTTCTATCATTCCATTCGGCCCGGCCATGCAGTGGTCTGCTGAAAAACCGGCTGACGTGATCAATCTCTATGTCTATGCCGGAGAAGACGGCAAATTCGTTCTCTATGAAGACGAAGACACCAACTACAACTACGAGAAGGGCCAGTACGCCATGATCCCCTTCTCATGGAACGATGAAACCTCAACCCTCACCATCGGCAAACGCGCAGGCCAGTATCCCGGCATGCTCCGCAACCGCAAGTTCAACATCATCAAGGTGTCTGACAAAACGCCCGTCGGCTATGGCCGTGACAAGAAAGGCGTGGTTGTGGCTTACAACGGAGAGGCTAAAAACGTAAAACTTTAAAGTATCACTATAAGTGCTCTGCAAGCCCAACACACAATAGGTCATGTTATCTAAGGTAAATTTGATTGTATTGGCATGCCTCGCCCTCTTCGGCGGGGCGGCCATTTTTTCGGCTTCGGCTGCCGATCCGCGTGCTGTAAGTTTCAACGACGGCTGGAAATTCTGTCTCGGCGATGCTCCTGAAATGGCATCGCCGGACTACGATGATTCCAACTGGCGGAATCTCTCGCTCCCTCACGACTGGGCTATCGAAGGCGACTTCAGCATTGACAACCCCTCCGGAACCGGCGGTGGGGCTCTGCCCGGCGGCATCGGATGGTATCGCAAATCATTCACCCTCTCGCCCGCTCAGCAAGGCAAAAAGACGTTCATCGACTTTGACGGAGCCTACATGAATTCAACCGTCTTCATCAACGGCCATGAACTCGGCACCCGGCCCTACGGCTACGCATCGTTCAGCTATGACCTCACCCCTTACCTCAAAACTGACGGCGAAAACGTGATAGCAGTGCGTGTCGACAACGCCGAGCAGCCAAACTCACGCTGGTATAGCGGTTGCGGCATCTACCGCAACGTCTGGCTCCGCTCACTCAATGAAATCCACATCCCGCTCTGGGGTCAGCAGATCAGCGCCGAGGTGACAGACAGTCTCGCGGCTGTGACCATACGCACCGACATTGTCAGCAAAGCTCAGAAAACCAGAAACATCAGCATCTACACAGCTCTGATTGATGCCGCCGGGAAAATGATCGGCAAAACCGAGCCCCAGGCAGTGCGTCTCAGCCGGAAAAACACCTCTGCGGAGGTCACCGCAAAACTCGATCTGAAAGATCCGCATCTCTGGTCAACAGAAGACCCCTATCTCTACACCCTCGCCACTTTCATTTCCGATGCCAAGACCGGCGAGTTGCTTGACACATATCTTCAGACCACCGGGTTCAGATATTTCAACTTCGACCCTAAAACAGGCTTCTCTCTCAACGGAAAAGCCATGAAGATCAATGGAGTCTGTATGCATCACGACCTCGGAGCACTCGGAGCGGCCGTCAATACCCGCGCCATAGAGCGCCAGCTCGAAATCCTTAAAGAAATGGGAGTCAACGCCTACAGAGCCTCTCACAATCCTCCCGCCCCTGAAGTGCTTGATCTGTGCGACCGCATGGGTATCCTTGTCATGGACGAGACCTTTGACATGTGGCGCAAGAAAAAGACATCACATGACTATGCGCGTTACTTCCCTGACTGGCACGAGAGAGATCTGACCGATCTGATAGTCCGCGACCGAAACCACCCGTCTGTCATAATCTACAGCATAGGAAACGAAGTGCTCGAACAGTGGAGTTCCGCCAAAGCCGACACCCTCACTCTCGAACAGGCCAACCTCATCCTCAACTTCGGCCACGGAAAAGAAAACCTCGCCAAAGAGGGTGAAAACCTCAGCGTCAACTCACTTCTAACAAAGAAACTTGCCGGAATGGTCAAGGATCTCGATCCGTCACGTCCGGTCACCGCCGGCTGCAACGAACCTAATCCCGGCAACCACCTGTTCCGCTCAGGTGCGCTTGACATCATCGGCTACAACTACCATGACAACTGGTTTGACTCCGTCCCCGGATGGTTCCCTGACAAACCGTTCATCATCACCGAAAGTGTCTCTGCGCTGATGACCCGCGGCTACTACCGAATGCCCTCAGACAGTTTGTACATCTGGCCCAAGCGGTGGGACATCGAATTCCGCGACAGCACATTCTCCTGTTCTTCATATGACAACTGCCACGTGCCCTGGGGCAATACCCATGAAGGCACACTCGGCCATGTGGACTCAAAAGACTTCATCGCCGGTCAGTTCATCTGGACCGGATTCGACTACCTCGGAGAGCCGACACCCTTCGGCTGGCCGGCCCGCAGCTCCTACTTCGGCATTGTAGACCTTGCCGGCATCCCGAAGGACATATATTATATGTATCAGTCGCAGTGGCGCCCCGACAAGACTGTGCTTCACCTCTTCCCTCACTGGAACTGGCAACCGGGACAGGAAATTGACATGTGGGCCTACTACAACAATGCCGATGAAGTCGAACTCTTCATCAACGGAGAGTCACAAGGCATCCGCAAGCCCGAACCGGGAAAATATCACGCCTCCTGGCGTGTCAGCTTCCAGCCCGGCTCGGTCAAGGCTGTCAGCCGCAAAGACGGCCGCACCGTGGCCACCCGTGAGATCCACACCGCAGGCACTCCTTACCGCATACGCCTCACTCCTGACCGGCAATCGATCAAAGCCGACGGCAAAGACCTCAGCTATGTCCTTGTAGAAATCCTCGACAAAGACGGCAATCTCTGCCCCTTGGCCGAAAACCAGGTGACATTCGACGTCAAAGGAGCCGGCTTCAACGCCGGAGTCGACAACGGCTCGCCCATCTCGCTCGAACGCTTCAAGGACAACAAGCGCAAGGCCTTCTATGGCAAAGCCATGCTCATAGTGCAGAACAATGGCTCCGAAGGCCCGGTAAGCGTCACCGCCACATCACCCGGTCTGAAACCTTTCACCACTACCATAAATTCATTCTGAAAAACAAATGATTCTGAGAAATTCACTGTTCACACTCGCAGTAGCCGCCTCATTTGTCAATGCTGGGGCAGCCATTCCTGTCTATCAAGATGAAACCAAACCTCTTGACGAACGTGTGGAAGACGCTCTTTCACGCATGACTCTTCAGGAAAAAGCCAATATGATCCACGCCCAGGGCAAATTCTCCTCAGCCGGTGTGCCGCGTCTCGGCATACCCGACCTCTGGATGAGCGACGGGCCTCACGGTGTACGCGCCGAAATTAACTGGAACGACTGGGGCTACTCAAACCGCACCAACGACTCCATAACAGCCTTCCCGGCCCTCACCGCCCTGGCCGCCACATGGAATCCGGATCTTTCATTCGCCTACGGCAACGCGCTCGGTGAAGAAGCCCTTTATCGTGAAAAAGACGTGATGCTCGGCCCCGGTGTCAACATCTACCGCACTCCGCTCAACGGCCGTAACTTCGAATACATGGGCGAAGACCCCTATCTTGCCTCCGTGCTTGTGGTCCCCTACATCAAGGGAATGCAGCAGAACGGCGTTGCAGCCAGCGTCAAGCACTTCGCCCTCAACAATCAGGAACTCTGGCGCGGTCACATTGATGTCAACCTCTCAGACCGTGCGCTCCACGAAATCTATCTTCCGGCCTTCAAAAGCGCCGTCATCGACGGTGACAGCTGGACTATCATGGGCTCCTACAACAAAATCCGCGGCCAGCACGCCTGCCATAACGAAATGCTCCTCAACAAGATCCTCAAAGACGACTGGGGCTACAAAGGTGTGGTTGTCACTGACTGGGGCGGCGCACATGACACCCGTGAGGCTGCTCTCTACGGTCTCGACCTTGAGATGGGCTCCTACACCAACGGCCTGACTTCAGAGTCAGAGTTCACAACTGACGACTACTATCTTGCCAACCCCTACATCGAGATGCTTCAGAAAGGAGAAGTGCCTATGGAGACAATCGATGACAAAGTGCGCCGTATGCTCCGCCTTAACTTCCTGACAGCCATGAAGCGTGACAAGCCCTTCGGCTCCGTAGCTACCGACGAGCACTATGCCGTAGCCGAGCAGATCGGCAACGAAGGCATTGTCCTGCTGAAAAACGCACCTGTCGGTAAGAAAGGTCCGAAACTCCTCCCCCTCAATCCCGATGTGAAATCAATCCTTGTGGTAGGCGACAATGCCACCCGCGATCTCATGCAAGGCGGAGGCTCAAGCGAACTCAAAGTCAAAGACAACGTTACTCCTCTTGACGGCCTCCGTGCCATCTACGGCGACAAAGTCAGATATGCACAAGGCTATCGCGCAGGACGCCCGATGTATGCCCATGTCGAAGACATTCCCCAGTCCGTGCAGGATTCTCTGCGAGCCCAGGCCGTAGCGATGGCCAAAGAAGCAGATGTGGTCATCTTTGTCGGCGGCCTCAACAAGAACCACCAGCAGGACTGCGAAGCCGGCGACCGTCAGGAATACGGACTGCCCTTCGGACAGCCTCAGCTCATCAAGGAACTCAGCGCCGCCAATCCCGACCTCGTGGTAGTGCTTCTCTCAGGCAACGCCGTTGAAATGCCTTGGGAAAAAGAGGTGCCCGCAATCATCCAGGGCTGGTATCTCGGCTCAATGGCCGGACGCTCGCTTGCCAACGTCATCAGCGGCAAGGTAAGCCCCTCAGGCAAACTCCCATTCTCATTCCCTGCACGTCTTGAAGACAACGGCGCCCACAGCTTCGGAGCCATCGCCTATCCCGGCGACTCTATCCGCGAGGAATACCTTGAAGACATCCTCGTAGGCTACCGCTGGCACGACACCAAGAAAATACCCGCCTTCTACCCCTTCGGCCACGGTCTGAGCTATACTGATTTCAAATACGGCAAAGCATCGGCTTCAGCCAAGACAATCAGCGGCGACCAGAGCCTGACCATAACAGTTCCCGTCAGCAACACCGGCTCTGTTGAAGGCAAAGAAGTGGTCCAGCTCTACATTGGCGATGAATCAGCCTCGGTGCTCCGTCCGCTCAAGGAACTCAAAGGATTCGAAAAGATTTCTCTGAAACCCGGCGAAGAAAAAGCCGTCACCTTCACCGTGAAGCCCGACGATCTGAAGTTCTATGACGACAAAACCGGAAGCTGGCGCGCCGAACCCGGCAAATTCAAAGCCTATATCGGATCTTCGTCTGCTGACATCCGCGCGACAGTTCCCTTCGAACTGAAATGACCTCAGCGATACCAGCCCATTAACATGATCACTCTTGAAAAATAGATTTAATCTAATGCTTCCTGCACTGCAGGATTAAACACTCAAGAGCTTTCCAGACACAGTTTTCAGACCTCCGGCAACGCCGGTGATTTCTGAAAACTGTGTCTATTTTTTGCGCCTAAACTTTGACTGCGTGAATAGCGTTTAAAACATATAGATAAATATCCGGGAGGCTCTGTGATTCACAGGCCTTTCATTCACGTCAATCAACTGTTCAACAAAATGTTAGCTCTTATACCCTCAAACCAGGTGGCCGGATGGCTGCTCATCCATATCCACAGGCTGCTGGATCTCATCGGTCTGGAAAAAGACAAAACCGCTGAAGAAGTGATCTATATCATCATCGTGGCCGGCATAGCCATCTGTCTCGGCTGGATCATACGTACTCTGATACTCCTTGCCGTAAGGAAATTCGTGATGCTGCGTCACAACACACTCGGCAAGGAACTTGTGCAGCACAAAGTGCTGATACACTGCAGCCACATAATCCCTCCGCTGGTAATGCTCCCCCTGCTGCCATTCGCATTTACCGAAGACTCGCTGCTGCGCACCGTCGTGTTCAGAATTCTGCTTGTCTACACCACCATTGTGGTCTGCCGGGCCATCTGCTCGGTAACATCTTTCGTCTGGCTGCGTTTCGATGAAACCCGCAACAGCAAAAATCTGCCCATCAAAGGCATACTCGACACCATTATCGGCATCCTATGGTTCATAGCCCTGATAATCAGCGTGGCGATAATAGTCAACAAATCGCCGGCCAACCTCCTCACAGGCCTCGGAGCTTTCGCGGCGGTGCTGATGCTCGTGTTTAAAGACAGCATCCTCGGCCTCGTGGCCGGACTTCAGCTGTCACAGAACGATATGCTGCGCGTGGGCGACTGGATCGTAGTACCATCCACAATCGCCAACGGCATTGTCACCGATGTATCTCTCACGGCCGTCAAGGTCCAGAATTTCGACAACACCATTGTGACCCTCCCGCCCTACACTCTCGTATCCACCTCCTTCCAGAACTGGCGCGGAATGGCCGACAGCGGTTGCCGGCGCATAGCCCGCTCTGTGATCATCGACTCAGACACCATCGTGGCCGCGACACCTGAAATGGTCGACGACATCTCGGCCAGATACCCCATCATCAAAGCCTACATCAGCCACCTCCGGGAACTCGGCCATCCGGACTACAATCCGGGCATAGCCGTTGTCAACGGCACCGACTCGACAAACCTCGGACTTTTCCGGGCCTATCTGTGCCAGTGGCTGCTCAACAACCCGGCCATTGTCAGCGACCAGCAGATACTTGTCCGCGTGATGGAACCCTCCGGCGAGGGCATCCCTCTTCAGATCTACTGCTTCACCGCCACCACCAAATGGACCGCCTATGAAGCCATCCAGAGCGCCGTGATCGAACACGTGGCTGTCACGGCCCAGGATTTCGGGCTGCGTCTCTTCAACGATCCATCAGGCACAGATGTCACCACTGTCAATCTCGTCCGTCAGCAGCAGTCAGCCGATCCGGCTCCGGCATCACAGAAGTGATCCATATCCGACACCACAACGCAATACACAAAACAACATCGGAAGCGCCTCCACTCAGGGAAACGCTTCCGATATTGTTTTGTCTGAATTCTGTCAGCTGCAGTGACCGATTTCTGTCAGCCGGCCTTACCGTCTTTGAGCACAACCGGCAGAGCCTTGGGATTGATGGCGCCGGCCGCATCGGTAGGCAGAGCCTTAAGCAGCACAAAGAATTCCGGAATCATATAGGCCGGCAGATACTGAGCCATACGGTTCTTGACCCATGACAGGCGGAACGAACGGCTCTTAGGCACCACATAAGCCACAAGATAGGCCGCCCCCTGCTCGTCAACATAGTGGACCACCACGCAGTCATCCACTTCATCGCTCTTCTTCATGGCACGTTCCACCTCGCCGGTGACAACCCTCTTTCCGAGTATGTTGACCTCGCTGTCCTTGTGGCGCAGATAAGCGTAATTCCCGTCGGGAAGCTGACGGCCTATATCACCGGTGCGAAACACCCGCCTGCCATCGCTGATCACGGCAAAGGGCTGAAGATCGCCACGGTGGTCGCCGGTATAATAGTCGGCCAGACCGTCACCTATGAGGCAGATCTCACCTTCAGCGCCCGGAGCCACTTCACGCAAATCATCGTCGAGGATCATGACATCAGTCCCGTTCATCGGCTTGCCGATAGGGAAAGACCCGTCAGGAAGCACCAGATCAGGAGTACAGCAACAGCAAGTGGCACTCACTGTAGCCTCAGCCGGCCCATAAGTATTGTAGACAGGCACCTGTTCGAGCAGATGACCGATCGAAGCGGCGTGGAGCACATCGCCTCCGCTGATAAGCAGACGCACTGTCATCGGCAAAGCCTCCAGATTGTCAAGCTCCATCATCAGATAAGGGAATCCGCTGATGACGGTGACATACTGACTGTCTATAAACCTCACAAGAGCATCAAGATTATTGCGCGTGGCGGCTGACGGTATGGCAAGAGCGGCACCGTTAAGGAGCGCGCCGAACACCTCCTGGATAAAGATGTTCATGATGCAGGCCGAGAACTGGAGCAGAATATCGTCACCGCTTATATTATACGTGCGTCTGAAAGCCTCGGCGAAATGAATGACCTGACTGTTGCCCACGGCCACTCCGAGCGGAAAACCGTCAGGTGTGGAAGTGTACATTATATATGCCGGGCGGTTGGCCTGCGAACGGTCAGGCAGCGGGTGGAGCGCCGGGTCTATGAATACCTCGCTGGTAATGATCAGCCGGGAGAAGTCTCTGACAAGCCCGGCATACTTTTCTTGCGTGATCACAAAGTCGACACCGTTCTCAATGAGAAATGTTGTCAGACGTTCGGGCGGGAAATCCGGTTCGACAGCCACAAAAGCGGCACCTGATTTTATGACGGCAAGGATGGACCCTATCATCTCCACACTGTGATCCATCACAATCCCGACTCTCGCCGGAATGAACGAAGGAAAGCGTGAAATCAGGCTGTCGACCAAACGGTCAAGACCTGCATAATTGACACAGGAGCGTTCGTCGATGACTGCAGGATGGTCCGGGTCATTGTTGACGAGCTCTTTGAAGCGTGAGTAAATCGTCGATTCCATAATATTACATCCTTTTGTTATACATATAAAAACCGTAACCACCTTATAGCATGGCGGTTGATACATGAATAACGGTCTGATCCAGCAATAAGTTTAAGCCGGATCTGTTAAAAGGATGTGATTATATGCAAAGGAAATCCTAAAGCGTCATTCTATCCCGAAAATGCCTCTTATGGCCTCACGGATAGTCGAAGCCGGATCACGGTTTTCTTTCAGAATCGAGAGTATGGCCCTGATATATGTGTCTTTGTCGTCGCGGCGCAGACCGCATGCCCGCGCCACATGGCTCTCCGAAATCATGGTCTTGCGGTTGTAGACCTTGAGCACCGCCGCATAATCTCCCTGCGCCACATAGCGGCGGAAATCACGGCAGTATTCCTCGTAGATGCCACGCGGATTGATTGACTGGCAGAGGTCGTTGATATGTTCTTCCAGTTTACCGATATTGGCGAAGCGGCCGTCGATACGGTGCTCCACGGTCTTTTTGACCTGATGGCGTGTGTGCATCAGCGCCTGCTGCCGCAGATCGGTCTCGAACAGGCGCATGATCGACTTCTTGACCCTTGCGAAAGCCTCGTTCTGATCACGGTGGAAATGCCGCGCCACAGCCTTGATCACAGCTTCGAGCATAAAGATATTCTCTATCTCGGCTACTTCCGGCACAAGGATTTTCTTACCCCGCAGATAATTGACCTCCGCCTCATTGCGGCGGTCGCGGTCCACAATGCCGAATGCGTCGAGATTATGAAAAGCCCGCAGACTGTTGAATGTCCTGGTCGACTCGATCACTCTATCGCAGCCGCCGAGCGATTTCACGGTATATTCCTCAAATATAAGCGGATATAGTTTGGCATCAATCGAATTAACTCCATCTCCCTCTATGAAGAGCACCGGCTTGCGCGCTCCCAGAATGGCAAGATACACCTCGTCGTTAAGTCCGTCGGCCGATGTCATGATATCATAGTCCCACTGCTCAAGCGAGGGGTCGCAACCCTTGACCCATACGGTAACACCGTCACCACGGGTCGAGGCAAATGACAGGTCATGGGTTATGTAGACAAACGAGCAGTCACGCCTCATCTCCTCAATGCGGTCCCACAACGAACGGATCGACGACGGATGCAGCAGCATGTCAGGCGATTCGACAAATATCGTGGCCCCCTGCGGAGCAAACATCGCGGCTCCTATATAATACAGCACGGCCCTTTCGCCGGCCGAGAGTTTGGCCGATGAATAGGTGTCATCCGACCTCTCGCTGCCGAAAATCATTCTGCCGCTTTCTATCAGCACCTTATTGCCGGGGAACACCCGCTGCCAGAGCCTCACCATACGGTCAAGCCGCGTCACGGGCAGTCTTCCCTCCCTGCCGCCTTTTCCATCCTTGCGTTCCGAGACTTCATTACGTCTGTAATTACTGTATTTGAACGCCACAAGATTCAGCATCTCCTCGTTGAGCATCAGAGCGAGCATACGGTCGAACTCGCCCTTTATGTCATTGCGTATGAAAGTCGATCCGCCTCCGGTGGCCTCGCGGTAGAGCGAGTCAATGGAACCAGGTGTCAGATCTTCCACATCCTTGCCATAAAGAGCTTTGAGGGCCGACATTCTAAACGCCGCCGCACCGAGATCTGCCATCATCCGGTTGGCAAAGCGGGTTTTTCCTGATCCATTGGCTCCGATGATGATCAACTGGCGGTTTTCTGACGTGTCGACTTCAAGAGGCCGACCTGAAATGCGGGGAGGAAGAGTAAGTTTCATAACCTGTCATAGCACGGCTTTTATGCGCGCAGCTATATCAATAACAAATATACACATTGTTTCGATATAATCAAAACTCCAGACTGAATATCACACCCGGAGCCACAGCAAGGGCATCCTGACCCGCACAGCCCGCAGGGACCGCCAAAGCCGCCGGACTGACGCTGAGCCGATACTTATCACTCAGTCCGCGGCCGCCATAGATGCGGTCTGCGAGAAAATAACCCAGTTCGGTCATAGCCACTCCCGTCAGAGCTCCCGCTGCCACATCCAATGCCGAATGTCGCCTCACGGCAATACGCTCGATGGCTATTCCGGCCGCAAAGGCATAAGCTCCGACCGGATACCATGCCGAACGCCAGCCGAGTTCCCTGGCAACTACCGTAGCCCCTGCGAAGGCCCAGGCGGAATGCCCTGACGGAAAGGAGCGACAGTCGGAACGGTCGGGACGCCGCTCACCAACTATATGCTTCAGAGAGTAGACAGTTCCGGCCATCAGGACAACCGAGAAGCCCTGAGAGACCACGAGGCGTCCCCAGCCGGAGCGCGTGGGCTGTCCACAGAGTTTCATTGCTTCCGGGAAAACCATCGGAAGATATTGCAAGCAGTCAACCTCTGCGTCAGCAGCTTTGCTGACCAGACGCGAACCACGGTCTGCAGCCGCGGCATTGCACACGGCCAGCCACACGGATATTACGATCAATCCGATTTTCTTCAATTTATCAACTATTTTCTATTATTCCACTAATTAATCAAGAGACCGTTGTTTACAGTCTCTTATCCGGCAAGATCCGGACAAACAAATCGACACCGACAAGCCCCTAAAAGGCAAAGTGCTATAAATTTTAGAGGTCGTAAAAACAACCTCCAAAACAGTTTCTCAGACCGAACGCTGGTATTCCGACGGAGAAAGTCCTGTCAGATGTTTGAAATACTTCCCGAAAGAAGACTGGTTCGGAAAGTTCAGCTCATAGCTTACCTGCTGGATGTTCTTTCCTGAGAAACGCAGCAGATTCTTGGCTTCAAGTATCACGTAGTCATCGATGATTTCAGCCGCCGAACGTCCAAGAGTCTCCTTGATGATCAGCGAAAGATATTTCGGAGATATAAAAAGTTTGTCGGCATAGAAAGCCACCGTCCGCTCGCTGCGGTGATACTCATGCACCAGCTGTATGAACTCATGCACATAAGTCATTCTCCTCGACTTGGGCCGGTCACCGGAGTCTGCCGGAATCCTGCGGCTGACAATCTGTATCAGCTGATAAGTCAGCGCGGCTATCACACATCTGGCTATCGACTTGCCATAGGTGCTGTCCGTATCATGTATATTGTGTGTGTTATGATTCAGTATCTCGAAATAGGCCCTCAGCAGAGAAGCTTCCTCAGGCAGAATCGTTATTACAGGATTCTCCTTAAGCCCTTTCTCGCCCATAGGAGCCAGAGATCCGAGAATATTCAGATCAAAGTTTATGTCGCGGATAAAATCACTTGACACAAAGAGCATATAGCAATCCAGACCGGTCCAGTCGATATTCTTGACCTCGATAAAAGAACCCGGCCGCGTCACGCCTACTGAATTTGGAGTCAGGGAAGCCGGTGTCAGATTCACTTCAAAGTCAAGGCATCCGCCAAAACAGAGAAACCACGACATGCCGTCAAATCTGACCGGCCCGGTCTCCGACATCAGCAGCGGTGTGCGGTTTGACTCGGTCAGACGTGTGAACACATAGTCGTCACTGAGATTCGAAAATTCGGTGACGAATTTTTCAAGCGATTTCAGCTGTGTCAGATTTACAGTCTTGCCCATATTGAATTTTCAAAAAACAAGTAAGCGGCGTTCTAACCGCAATTATCGGCAAAATTATCACTTTTAATCCATATCAACCACCAAAGCACATCAAATTTGTCCGTTTAGAGCAAAAACACAGACCTTTTTACCAATCAGACATTTGCAATTTGGATAATTAAGCGAATGTTAGTACTTTTGCACAAATTTTCACATCTTACGCAACCATGATGGATCAGGATTTAAAAAAACAATTGTCACAGGACCAGGACGGTCTCCTGACATATGAGTATATCGCCAACCACATAGGCCACTGCGATGAAATCATGGACGAGTTGGTCGACAACATGATTCTCGTCGATTCGACCGGCCAGTTTGTTGTATCAGCCGCCCGCTATCTCTATGCCATTGACGGGAAGCACTACTCCGATGTGATCTCCCGCCTCATAGCCACCGCGATTGAGAAAGACCGCGAACGCCGCTATCTGCCTGACCTGATAACCTCTATCTGGGGTGCCGACTATCAGTCACGCGCGGAAGAACTGATCGCTACCGATGACAACTTCCGTCGCATCTACAAGCGCATCACCCCGACAGAAAATATCTGAAAGCACTCCTCAAAACAGACCTGAGGCCGCGACAGTCGCGTCAGGCCGCAGGGGATAAAACCGCAGTGACAGGCGGCAATATTTCATGAAATACATTCTACCGATAGTCATAGCTCTCGCCTTGGGCATAGGCCTGAGAGCGCATAATCCGAACACTGAAATGAACGATCTCCAGACCAATCCGGGCGATGTCAAAGTACTGCTCCACACAACGATGGGCGACATCACCCTCCTGCTCTACGGCGACACGCCTCTCCACACCGCAAACTTCGTCAAGCTCGTCAACGAAGGCTTCTATGACGGCCTCCTGTTCCACCGCGTCATTGACAGTTTCATGATCCAGGGAGGCGACCCGACCTCAAAAGATGCACCGAAAGGCAAACATCTCGGAGCCGGTGACCCGTCATACAGAATCGATGCCGAGATCGACTTTCCCAAACACTTCCACCACCGCGGAGCGCTTGCCGCCGCCCGCGAAGGCGATGCCACCAACCCTGAGCGCAAATCATCAGGCTCACAGTTCTACATTGTCACCGGCAAGAAATTCTCGCCCGCCCAGCTCGACCAGATGGAACACAAAGCCGTGATGCGCCACAAGCAGGAGGTGTTTGACAGCCTCTCGATGCAGCACCGCGACAGCATCATGGCCATGCGCCGCAACCGCGACAAGGCCGGACTGGAAGCTCTGCGCGAGCAGCTGGCTGTGGAGACCGAAAAACTCACCGCCAATGACTCGACCTACTTCACCCCCGAACAGCGCGACCTCTACATGCGTGAAGGCGGCACTCCGCATCTCGACGGTGCCTACACAGTGTTCGGCCGCGTCATTTCAGGCATGGACACCGTCGACAAAATCCAAAAGGTTGAGACTGACGGCTATGACCGCCCGCTGGAAGATGTGAAAGTAATTTCAGCCAAGATACTCCCTTGACATTTTTTTACCTTTCAGACAGAAGTATTCTCGCATTTAAACCCTACCTTTGCATCAGGAAGCAGCTTTCGAAAAAATAACTTTTTTAATAAAAGTTTGTTTAAATTTCAAAAGCTTCACTCAGAATACTTCTAAGGTAAATTAATTTAATACGGATTCAACTGTTATGGCAGAAATCAAATGTGTAGGCATTCTCACCTCCGGAGGTGACGCCCCAGGCATGAACGCCGCAATCCGCGCCGTAACCCGCTCGGCCATCTACGGAGGCCTCAAGGTCAAAGGTATATACCGTGGCTACCGCGGACTCATCACCGATGAGATCCAGGAGTTCCACACCCAGAACGTCTCAAACATCATCCAAGCCGGCGGCACCATTCTCAAAACCGCCCGCTGCAAGGAATTCACCACTCCGGAAGGCCGTCAGCTGGCCTACGACAACCTCAAGCGCCACGAAATCGATGCCCTCGTGGTGATAGGCGGTGACGGATCGCTCACCGGCGCCAGAATTTTCGCCAACGAATTCAACTTCCCCATCATCGGCCTCCCCGGAACCATCGACAACGATCTCTACGGCACCGACTCTACCATCGGTTATGACACAGCCCTGAACACCATCATGGAGTGTGTCGACAAGATCCGCGACACGGCAACAAGCCACGAACGCCTCTTCTTCATCGAAGTCATGGGCCGCGACGCCGGCTTCCTCGCCCTCAACGGCGCAATAGCCTCCGGAGCCGAAGCCGCCATCATTCCGGAAATCTCCACTGAGGTCGACCAGCTTGCCGAACTCATACAGAACGGCTTCCGCAAGAGCAAAAACTCCTCGATAGTCCTCGTGGCCGAAAGCCCGGTGACAGGCGGAGCGATGGGTCTGGCCGAACGTGTGAAAAACGAATATCCCGGCTATGACGTGCGTGTGTCCATCCTCGGACATCTCCAGCGCGGCGGATCACCGACCGCCTATGACCGCATCCTCGCATCGCGCATGGGCGCTGCCGCCATCGACGCTCTTCTTGAAGAACAGCGCAATGTCATGATCGGCATCCGCAACGACGAGATTGTCTATGTGCCTTTCTCCAAGGCCATCAAAAACGACAAGCCCATCAACCGCGAGCTTCTCGACACTCTGCGCCGTCTCTCCATCTGATTTTTAAGCGATTGCAAAAACACATCAGCGCCCTCACACCCACAGATGATCCAGGTCAACGACATATGCAAAAGTTTCGATAAACTGCAGGTGCTCAAAAGCGTCTCGCTGTCGATTGCCGACGGCGAGATGCTGACCATCGTGGGGCCGAGCGGAGCCGGAAAGACAACCCTGCTGCAGATAATCGGCAGTCTCGAACGCCCGGACAGCGGATCGGTAATCTTTGACGGAGAAGACATAACCCGCCTCAAAGACTCGCGCCTCGCCGCTTTCCGCAACCGCAACATGGGCTTCGTGTTCCAGTTCCACCAGCTTCTTCCTGAATTCACACTTGAAGAAAACGTTGCGCTCCCGGCTCTCATAGGCGGCACAGCCCGCGGCGAGGCCATAGCCCATGCCCGCAAGCTGCTTAATGACTTCGGACTTGGCTCACGCCTGGACCACCGTCCGGCGCAGCTTTCAGGAGGCGAACGCCAACGCGCCGCAGTGGCCCGCGCGCTCATCAACGACCCGAAGGTAATTCTTGCCGACGAACCGACCGGCAGCCTCGACAGCCATAACCGAGCCGAACTCTACCGGCTCTTCTTTGACCTGAGGCAGGCCACCGGCAAAACATTCATCATAGTCACCCATGATGACACCCTGGCTCTCAACTCAGACCGTGTCATCAGAATGAACGACGGAAACATCATAGAGGACAGTGCCCGATAACAACAGACCCATATACCGCCTTCTCCCCTTAGCGCTCGCTCTGCTTGCGCTGACCAGCTCATGTTCTGACGAAACAGGAGTCAAAGGCCCGGTGGAGATGCAGCTGTGGGATCTGGTCACCTATGAAGGCTGCACCGACGGAGGCGATCGCAGCCGCTTCACTTTCAGGCAGGTGGACGACAGTCCGCTGATCACGCTCTTCTCCCCCACTCTGCTCCCCGCAGAAACCCCGGCCGGCACCCGCATGATCATCCGCTACATTCCCGAAAGCGGCGAGGCCTACACCTCAGGCAACATCACGCTGCTCAGCGCAGCCCGCGTCAACCAAAGCCCGGTGGCCACCGAGTGGAAAGAGGAGTTTGACAACTGGAACCGCGACAAAGTGTATCTCTACAGCGTATGGCGCACCGGAAACTATCTGAATTTCCACGTGCGGCTCACCTATGATCCCGAACCGCGGCTGTTTCAGCTCGCGGCTGATCCCGCCACCATCGGCACCGAATATCCCGACATCTATCTGATCCACATAATGGCCTCGCCCACAGACTATCACGACCGAGCTTATTTCGCGTCATTCGACATTGCCGGAGTCTGGAACTCACCTCAGACCAAAGGGGTCAGACTGCATGTGGCCAACACCAACCTCGATCAACAGGAATTCACATTCATTAAAGATATTTAACCCGACGGCTTATGATAAATCTTTATTATAAGCCGTTTTAATTCATTTGCGCAACATTTTCAGAGGTGTGCAATAGGTTAAAGTTTAATTAAAATATATTCTATAAAAAGAATTATATGTAAATTTGTGTTGAATAAGTATGTCAACGATGAGGGTCCATTCTATACCGCACCTCACCGCCCAACTAACCGCTAAAACATCATGGCTAAAGTTATAGGAGCTGTAGAAATCAACCGCGAACGCTGCAAGGGATGTGACCTCTGTGTTGTGGCATGTCCATGTCAGGTGCTCTCGCTGCAGCAGAATGAAGTCAACGACAAAGGTTATCATTTCGCAGCCGATGTCGCACCAGAGAAATGTATAGGCTGCGCGGCCTGCGCCACCGTCTGTCCTGACGGCTGCATAACCGTCTACCGCGTGGTAGAGAAATAAGAGTTTTTTTTAAACTCACCCCATCCATTCAAAACAAAACAAAAAACGGCACTGAAAAAAATAGTGCTCCGCAATATGGAAGATGAAGTCAGACTAATGAAAGGCAATGAGGCAGTGGCCCATGCAGCCATCCGCTATGGAGTGGACGGCTATTTCGGCTACCCGATCACCCCTCAGAGCGAAATTCTTGAGACTCTCGAAGAGCTGATGCCCTGGGAGACCACCGGCATGGTGGTGCTTCAGGCTGAAAGCGAAGTGGCCGCCATCAACATGGTCTACGGAGGCGCCGCCACCGGCAAGGCCTGCATGACCTCCTCGTCAAGCCCCGGTGTCAGCCTCAAGCAGGAAGGCATTTCCTACATAGCCGCCGGCGAACTTCCGGCCCTCATCATCAACTGTATGCGCGGAGGCCCCGGCCTCGGCACAATCCAGCCCTCGCAGGCCGACTATTTCCAAGCCACAAAAGGAGGCGGCCACGGCGACTACCATCTGATAGTTCTCGCCCCGGCCTCTGTCCAGGAGATGGCCGACTTCGTAGCCCTCGGCTTTGATCTGGCTTTCAAATACAGAAATCCCGTCATGATGCTCGCCGACGGAGTAGTCGGTCAGATGATGGAGAAAGTAGTTCTTCCCCCGCAGCGCCCGCGCCGCACCGACGAGGAGATAGCCCGACAGTGTCCCTGGGCCGTGACAGGCCGCACCGGAATGCGCAAGCCGAACGTCATGACCACCCTCGAACTCGATCCGGTGGCTATGGAGAAAAACAACCTCCGCCTGCAGGACACCTACCGCAGGATAGCCGAAAATGAAGTCCGCTTCGAGGAACACGGCACTGAAGACTGCGACTATCTGATAGTGGCCTTCGGCTCTGTGGCCCGCATCTGCCAGAAAGCTATGGAAGACGCCCGCGCCGAAGGGCTGAAAGTCGGAATACTCCGCCCCATCACCCTCTGGCCTTTCCCCTACGACGAGGTGAAACGCCTCAGCAAGAAAGTGAAATCAATCCTTGTGGTCGAACTCAACGCCGGACAGATGATCGAAGACGTGCGGCTGAGCCTCGAAGACCGCGTCCCGGTCCACCATTTCGGCCGCATGGGCGGCATAGTCATGGACCCCTCCGAAGTTCTTGGGGCCCTTAAGAACATCATTGAAAAGAGACAGTCATGACTCCTGAAGAAATCAAACAAAGCGCCAACATAGTCGAGACAAAGCCCCGGCTGCTCAACGACAACACCATGCACTACTGCCCCGGATGCTCCCACGGAGTTGTCCACAAGCTCATCGCAGAGGTGATCGAAGAGATGGGCGCCGAAGAGATAGCCATCGGCGTTGCCCCCGTGGGTTGCGCCGTGATGGCCTACAACTATATTGATGTGGACTGGATTGAAGCCGCCCACGGACGCGCACCGGCAATCGCCACCGCCGCCAAACGCCTGAATCCGTCGAAACTGGTGTTTACCTATCAGGGCGACGGCGACCTTGCGGCCATCGGCACAGCCGAGACAATCCACGCCGCGAACCGTGGCGAGAACATAGCCATCATTTTTATCAACAACGGCATCTACGGTATGACAGGAGGCCAGATGGCTCCCACCACCCTCGAAGGACAGGTGACATCGACCACCCCCTACGGCCGTCGTGTGGAACTCAACGGTTATCCGCTGAAGATCTCCGAGATTCTCGCCATGCTTGACGGCACATGCTACGTCACCCGCCAGAGCGTCCACTCGGCTGCGGCGGTGCGCAAGGCCAAGAAAGCCATCCGCAAGGCCTTCGAGAACTCACTGTCAGGCTTCGGAACGTCTGTAGTGGAAATCGTTTCCACCTGCAGCTCCGGATGGAAAATGTCGCCCGTCAAATCCAACCAATGGATGGAGGAGCACATGTTTGCCAAATATCCCGTAGGCGATCTTAAAGACAGCCCAGTCAAACCATAAGAGTGCGTTAAAGAAACGAAATAACAGACGAGATGAAAGAAGAAATAATCATAGCAGGTTTTGGCGGACAAGGAGTCCTGTCAATGGGCAAGATCCTCGCCTATGCCGGTCTGATGGACAATCTTGAAGTCACATGGATGCCGGCCTACGGACCTGAACAGCGCGGAGGCACAGCCAACGTGACTGTAATTCTTTCCGACCAGCCGATCAGCAGCCCTGTGCTCAACACCTATGACACAGCCGTGATACTCAACCAGCAGAGCCTCGACAAATTCGAGTCGAAGGTCAAGCCCGGCGGCACTCTGATCTATGATCCCTACAGCATACACCATGCTCCAACCCGCACTGACATCAACATCTATCCGGTCGAAGCTATGGAAGCTACATTCGAGCTTTCATCAAGCAAGGCCTACAACATGGTGCTGCTCGGCTCGCTCCTGAAGGTTCGCGGACTGCTTCCGGTTGAAGCCGTCATGAAAGGCCTCAAGAAGACTCTGCCCGAACGCCACCACCACCTGCTCCCTATCAACAAGCAGGCCATACTCAAGGGCATGGAACTTGTCTGAGTCTCTGTTTCCTGATCAGGCAGCACGTCTGAAAAGCATTTATAAACGAAAAAGTCAACCTCCACATCCGCGACTCACGGCGGCATGTGGAGGTTGACTTTTTTCGTATTCTTTACCGGGAAGAACCGGCTTGCTTATCTTCTTCTGCGGGTTCTTTTCTTTGCAGTTGATTTGGCTGCAGCTTTCTTGGCCGGAATTTTCAGGCTCTGTCCGGCACGGATGTTGGTACTTTTTCCAAGTCCGTTGGCCGACTGGATGGCTGCGACTGTAGTGCCGTGTTTGCGGGCAATTTTCTCCAGAGTGTCACCGTTGCGCACCTTATATGTGGTAGCCTTCGGAGCCGCGGCTGCTTTGGGAGCAGGCTTTGAAGCTGCGGCTTTTGAGGCTGATGCCGACTTGGCGGGAGCGGCAGGCTTTGCTGCAGAAGCCGACGCTGCGGCAGTGGCGGCCGGTGAGGCGGCATTGGACGAAGCGGCAGACTCACGCAGGGTCTCGGCACTTACCTGAGCCACTTCAGGGGCGGTCACAACCTTGACACTCTCCGGAGCCACACGCTCGAACACCTCGATCTTGAGTTTATCACCCTCCTTGACCTTGCCACGGCGCAACTGATTCCAGCGCTTGATATCGGTAGCCGAAACGCCATACTGACGCGCGATGTCGCGGATGCTTTCTCCGCGGGCCACCACGTGGGTCTTCACCACCATCTTTTCCGACATCTGAGTCTGGGCAATCTCATTGTTTGTCTCGGCATTGGCTGTCTGGCGGCTGGCATGGGCAAGATTGGCCACACCGTTGTCACCGACCACAAGCTCCGGCTCGGAATTCTCGCCCGGCTCCACATAGCTGCGGCGCGCATAGCGGTCTGCGTCATAGTCAACGATGCGCTTCTCGCTCATCACGTAGCTCAGACACTGCTGGGTGGGGAGCGTCAGCAGATAGGAACGATAGTCTCCGGGGATGATATCCTTGCGATACTGCGGGTTGAGCATACGGATCTCGTCGACCGGTATATTGAGCACTGCAGCTATCTGGTTGAAGTGGACGTATTTGTTAACCTGGACGGTGTCAGTGGTCAGATGACGCTTGATGACAGTCGGAGAGATGCCATGCTTGTTGTAGTAGTTCATCACATAGTTGGCGGCGATGAAGGCTGGCACATATCCGCGGGTTTCGGCCGGAAGATAGTTGTAGATTTCCCAATAGTCCTTCTTGCCTTCGCCTCCGGCGCGGCGCAGAGCCTTGTTGACGTTGCCTGGACCGCAGTTGTAGGCCGCGATGGCGAGCGACCAGTCATTGTAGATCTCATAGAGCTGTTTGAGATAACGAGCGGCGTTGCGGGAAGACAGGCGGGCATCGCGGCGCTCGTCGATCAGCGAGTTGACTTCCATTCCGAGTCCCTTTGCCGTTGCGGGCATGAACTGCCACAGACCTGCGGCACCGGCGCGCGAAACGGCGTTGGGGTTAATGGCCGATTCGATGACCGGAAGATACTGCAGCTCGGTGGGCATTCCCTCTTTCAGCAGTTCTTCCACGAAAATCGGGCCGTAGTAGCTGTGGAGGGCAAGCATATCTGCCACAAGCGAGCGGCGCTTGGTGAGATATATGTTGATATAGTTGCCTACAATAGAGTTGTAAGGCAGCTCGATCTCGGTCGGGAGTCTTTTGAGCCTCTCCTCATATTCGGAGGGAGTGGCCGTCTGCGACGCTCCGAGGTCAATGCCCGGAACCACATAATTTTTCAGATAGAAATTCTCCTCAAGCAGACGGGTCTGCGTCTCGAAGCTTTCAGGAGCTATTATATTGTCATCGGTAATCGAGTTCTTTATCTCAAGTATGGATTGAGCGCCCATGACACTCATGGCGTTGAGTCCGATGGCAAATACTGCGACAAGGATTGACTTATTCATTATTTTTCTTTACAGATATATCTAAAGGAGAGGATTGGACTATTTTTACATGAATGATCGGCCGGCTGACTGCGTCAGAAATTGACCGCCCAGCAGATTCCGAGACCGGGCAGACCGTTCTTGCGTGTCTCGGTGGGGAGCAGTGCCGGAGCGATATCGACACTGAGGTCAGGACTGATGTCGAAATGGGCAAGCTGCGCATCTACATAGGCATCGACCATCGCAACAAGATATACGCCGATCATACAGATGACGCAGAGGTCGCGCTGACGGCGATACATGTTCTTGCGCTGGCGCAGAATATTGGTCAGCCATTCTTTATTGAGGTCAGACTCCTGCACGGTTGGCGCGAAGAAGTCCATGTAGCTCTTGGTCGAGGGGTCATTGTCCATGATGTCGGAATAGGCGCGTGTATAGTCGCGCAACATTGTATTGTTCCAGTTCATGGCATAGCCAAGCCCCATGAATCCGCCCACTACTATGGGGAGTTTCCAGTAACGGCGGTTGTAAAGCTGCCCCAGGCCGGGAAACAAGGCCGACATCCAGACGGCTTTGGTTGGGTCGGGGACAAAGGTGAATTTCTTTTCCTCCGGAGCGCGGGCTATCGAGTCGGTCTTCGCTATCAGCGGAGCAGACACTACCGGAACGGAATCAACCGGAACGATGCTGACGGAATCGCCCTGGGCCGAAAGACTGTCAAGAACCACCATGACTGGAGCTGTCTGCGGATTCCCTATCGGAAAACTGTCAGGCAGATTTGAGATCGGCGATGTATGACGCCGCTCCGGCCTCACCGGCTTCCGCGATGGAGCCGTGACAACCGGAGCTACCGAGTCGGCATCAGCCACGCAGGCGTCGGCCGACATATTTTCAGAAAAAATGTTAAACGGGCATATCAGCACGATCAACATCATGCCGACAACAACCCTCCATATGGTTCCAGCTGTTCGTGGTTCTTTTTCCGCTTCGAATTGCATTTGGAATTATTAACCTGATTTCCAGATGGATAACAGAACCCATCCGGCAATTTCCGGGCAATAGCTTCTGACGGCTACTGCTTTGCAGTGTCAAAGATAGCAATTAATCTTTCAAGTTCAGCCTCATCGCGGAAAGAAAATGAGATTTTTCCTTTGCCGGAAGCGTCGCAGGTGAGCTTTACAGGGGTGCTGAATCGCTGCGAGAGGTGGTCTTTTAAAATATCATAATCATTGTTAGAAAATCTTCTGCTGTCATTCTCAGGCTTCTTGCCTTCGAGAGCCGCCTGCTGATATTTCTTTGCGAGTTCCTCCACCCGGCGCACCGAAAGGCCCTGTTTAACGATCTCATTATAGAGACGCAGCTGAAATTTCGGATCATCGATGCTCAGCAGAGCGCGGGCATGGCCCATGTCAATCCGGCGGTCGCGCAGACCGAGCTGCACTTCAGCCGGAAGGCGGAGCAGACGCAGGAAGTTGGCAATCGTGGTACGCTTCTTGCCTATGCGCTCGCTCAGACGCTCCTGGGTGAGATTATACTGATCAATCAGCTTTTTGAATGTCAGAGCTATTTCTATGGCGTTGAGATCTTCGCGCTGTATGTTCTCTATGAGCGCCATTTCGGTCAGCTCAGTGTCATTCGCAGTGCGTATATAGGCAGGGACGGTAGTCAGTCCGGCCATCATCGCCGCGCGGTAGCGTCGCTCGCCGGCTATGATCTGGTAAGTGTCAGGTCCGGTTTTGCGCAGCGACAGGGGCTGTATGATGCCGAGCTCACGGATGGAGCGCGAAAGTTCCTCAAGCGCTTCTTCATCGAAAAGACGTCGCGGCTGATCGGGATTGGGAGAGATACGTGAGATCTCTATGTCATTTATGGCCGAGGTACCGCGGGCGGGCGCATCATCCATTGCGATGAGCGAGTCGAGACCGCGGCCGAGGGCAGGGCGTTTGGGCTGCATAGGATTCTGTGATTATTTATAGTGGTTAGAGGCTGTTTTTTGCTATCAGCTCACGGGCAAGGGCCACGTGAGAGGTAGCTCCGCGTGAAATCGGATCGTAGAGCAAAGCCGGCAGGCCGTGGCTCGGTGCCTCGCTCAGACGGATGTTGCGGGGAATCACCGTGTCAAAGACCATAGGGCCGAAGTGGCCTTTCAGTTCTTCGTAGATCTGATTGGCCAGGCGCAGACGCGCGTCATACATGGTCAGCAGAAAGCCTTCGATCTCGATCTGCGGATTGAGTTTCGATTTGATGATACGGATGGTGTTGAGCAGTTTGGTGATTCCCTCCAGTGCGAAATATTCAGCCTGCACGGGGATGATCACGGAGTCTGCCGCGGTCAGTGCGTTGACCGTTATAAGTCCGAGCGACGGAGAGCAGTCGATCAGTATGTAGTCATACTTGTCCTTGACGGGAGCGACTGCCTTTTTCAGTACATTTTCACGCGCAGGCTTGTTGATAAGCTCGATTTCAGCGCCTGCCAGGTCGATGCGTGACCCGACAAGATCAAGCCCATCGCAGCAGGTGGCTACCTGAGACCCCTCCACAGGATAGTCATCGACCAGACATTCGTAGATTGACGAAGTCATGGTCTTGGGGTCTATCCCGTAGCCCGACGTTGCGTTGGCCTGCGGATCGGCGTCAATTATCAGTGTCTTCTTACCCTCAGCCGCAAGTGACGCGGCCAGATTGATGGTAGTGGTGGTTTTTCCGACGCCGCCTTTTTGATTGGCGATTGCTATTATTTTACCCATAAGGCGTTTATTGGTTTTTCTGATGCAAAGTAACAAAAATTCCTCTGTCCGTTAGACCTTTCTACTATCAAATCGTGTTAAAATGTTGAAAACTGCCTCTGATTGTTAATAACCTTCCCTCCTAAACCATCGGCATGGCTCATTCGTTTATCTGATAAGTAACTCTGAGAAATTAATTTATACTATTGTATGAGCTACTTATGCACACATTCTATCGGTTAGAGGTTGTTTAAAAACAAGAGTTAAAATCTGAGTGGTGTATCTTTTAGATAA
>CAMXAZ010000007.1 GCA_947179295.1 uncultured Muribaculaceae bacterium | reverse complement strand
CATTCGACGTGCTCGACGCCGTTATGGAAAAACTCCCCGGATTCCCCATCGTGCTCCACGGCTCAAGCTCTGTGCCCCAGGAATACGTTGACGAAATCAACGAATACGGCGGCAAGCTCCCCGACGCAATCGGTATCCCCGAAGAAGAACTCCGCAAGGCTGCCAAGAGCGCTGTCTGCAAGATCAACATCGACTCTGACAGCCGTCTGGCAATGACCGCCGCCGTGCGCAAGGTGATGGCCACCAAGCCCGCAGAATTCGACCCCCGCAAATACCTCGGTCCGGCCCGCGACGAAATGGAGAAGCTCTACAAGCACAAAATCGTTGCTGTGCTCGGCTCAAACGGCAAGGCTGAATAATCAGCTTCCGCACCGAACAATAAAAATAATCTGACAGACAGGGCTGATGCGCACCGCGCATCGGCCCTGTCCGATTTTCCGGCCACTCAGAGAGTGAATCTTAGAGATTGTCTAAATTTATATGATACGGATTTTGAGAAGGATTGTCGTATGGATTTTTGCTTGTGATGAGGGAGCGTAGCCGTAGCTACGTGACCGAAGAATAAGTAAAAAGACACCGACAAGATCCTCAAAAGCAAAGTGATATAAATTTTAGACAATCTCTTAACATTTGTTATCAGACTCACTCACAAATATTGCGTATCTTCGCAAATACAAACCATCTTCAAAAACCTCGATTATGGAACAGATGTCATGGGACAGACTCATCAACGACAAACGCTTCGGGCTCGAACACTTCCACGACCCGAAAACCGGCTCGCGCAGTGACTTCCAGCGCGACTTCGACCGGCTGGTGTTTTCCTCGCCGTTCAGACGTCTGCAAAACAAAACCCAGGTGTTTCCGCTTCCGGGCAGCATCTTTGTCCACAACCGCCTGACCCACAGCATCGAAGTAGCCAGCGTGGGCCGTTCGATGGCAGCCGAGATAGCCGCCGGACTGCGGCAGAAATACTCCTCTGAACCGTGGGTCGGCAAGCTCTACTCCATCGGCGAGATAGTCAGCGCCGCCTGCCTCGCCCATGACCTCGGCAATCCACCCTTCGGCCACTCAGGCGAAAAAGCCATCTCGACCTATTTCAGCGAAGGCGAAGGCCGCTGTTTCCGCGACCGCCTCACAGACCTCCAGTGGACCGACCTGACCAACTTCGAAGGCAACGCCAACGCCTTCCGCCTTCTCACCCACCGATTCAACGGACGCCGGCCCGGCGGATTCGCCATGACCTACTCCACCCTCGCCTCGATAGCGAAATATCCCTTCGACTCCTCGCTGGCAGGCTCACACGGCAAATTCGGCTTCTTCTCATCCGAGCAGGACGATTTCATAAAAGTGGCCGACGAATTAGGCATGATCCGCCACAAGGAACCCTCAGGAGCCGTTCGCTTCGCCCGCCACCCGCTGGTCTACATAGTGGAGGCCGCTGACGACATCTGCTATGAGATCATGGACATCGAAGACGCCCACAAACTGAAGATACTCTCCACTGAAGAAGTCATTCCCCTCTTCCTCGGCTATTTCGACGAAGCCCGGCGCGCCCACATAACGCGCGTGATGGAAAGCGTCGACGATCCGAACGAAAAGATTGCCTATCTGCGTTCGTGCATCATCGGAGCGCTCGTCAACCGCTGCGCCGAGACCTTCCTCAACCACGAGGAAGAGATACTCCGCGGACAGTTCCGGGGCTCGCTGCTCGACCACATTCCCGATCCCGAACACCGTGCCTACCGCGACTGCGAGGCCCTTTCATGGAAAAAGATCTACTGTGCGGGCGATGTGGTCGACATCGAACTTGCCGGCACACGCATCATATCATTCCTGATCCACGAACTTGTCAAAGCCGTCTGCAACCCCGATCTGAACTACTCGCGCCTGCTTCTGGCCAAGATCCCGGAGCAATACGAAGTAAATTCGCCTGGGCTTTACGGCAAACTCCAGGCCGTGCTTGACCACATCTCAGGCATGACCGATGTATATGCCCTCGACCTCTACAGCCGTCTGAAGGGCATGAGTCTTAAAATCAACAACTGATGATGACCAGAAACCACCCATCTTACACCCTCCGCTCCATCCTGCGTCCGGGCCTCGCCATGCTGCTCTTCCTCTTGGCGCTGACGGCGAAAGCCATCACCGTCGACGAGGTGCCTAACGTACATGTGGCCGACCGCTCCCGCTACGTCTCCAACCCCTCCGCTGTCCTCTCCGACGCCGCCGTCAGCAGTCTCGACGCTGAAATCGGATCACTGTGGACCGACACCTCGGTCGAACTGGCCGTCGTGGCCGTGGACCGCGTAGACGCCTCGATGACTCCTGAGGAATTTGCCACAAAACTGTTCGAAAAATGGGGCATCGGCAAGAAAGACAAAGACAACGGCATACTGGTGCTGCTGTCGCGTGACGACCATGCCGCCATCATCCGCACCGGCTACGGAGTGGAAGGAGCCATCCCCGACATCATAGCCGGACGCATAATCCGCAACGTCATGCTTCCCCTCTACCGCGAAGGCCGCTATGACGAAGGCACTGCGGCCGGAGTCAGCAGCATCGCAGAGATAATCCGCAACCCGGAACTTGCCGAAGAACTGAAATCGAAATATGCCAATGACTCGCGCCGGGAGTTCGAGAATGACCTCAGCGGCAGCGATCTCTTCAACATGTATCTATCGTTTGCAGGCGCAGTGGCCCTGGCGCTCCTGGTGCTGGTGATCTACGCAATCGCATCGACCCGCCGTCTCGACGACGTGCAGCGCTACCGTGCCCTCGACCAGTACCGCACCGCCGCTCTGTTCGGCCTCTTCCTCACCCTCGGCATGGCTCTCCCCGCCTTCCTGCTCCTCGTCTTCAAGATGAAACGTGTGCGCCGCCACAGACGCGACTGCCCCCACTGCGGCACCCGCATGGAGCTGATCGACGAGGAGCATGACAACGACTATCTCACCCCTGCGCAGGACACCGAGGAGCGCATCAACTCGATAGACTATGACGTATGGCACTGCCCCAAGTGTCACCAGACCGAGATACTCCCCTACATCAACCGCCAGAACAACTACAGCGTCTGTGAGCGCTGCGGGGCGCGCGCCATGTCGCTCGTCGACCGCCGCACCCTGCGCCAGCCCACCGTCTCCCATGAAGGCGAGGGCGTTGACATCTACATCTGCAAAAACTGCGGAAACCAGCATCAGAAACGCTTCCGCATCCCCCGGAAAGCCGATCCGACAGCCGCCATAGTGGCCGGGAGCATTCTCGGCAGTTCACTCCGCGGAGGAGGAGGAGGAGGCTTCAGCGGCGGATCGTTCGGCGGTGGCATGACAGGCGGCGGAGGCGCAGGCGGACGATGGTAGGCGAATCTGTGACGGCTCTCGCCGACTTCCTCTGCGGCTATCCGCTGTTCATCCTGCTCATCGGCGGCGGCTTCTATCTCTTCATGCGTTCAGGCATGGTGTCACTGCGACTGCTCCCCGCGGCGTTCAGGGAACTGCGCGGCAAGCAGTCGCGCGAATCCGGACGGCAGATCTCATCGGTCCAGGCGCTGACCTCTGTGGTAGCGGCCACCGTAGGCATGGGCAACATAGCCGGTGTGGCCATAGCCCTTGTGATGGGCGGACCGGGTGCCATTTTCTGGATGTGGGTCAGCGCCCTGGTGGGCATGTCTACCAAATTCCATGAAGGAGTCCTCACCACACGCTACAAGACCGCCGGCCCTGACGGACGCACTTCGGGCGGCACAATGTATATCATAGACCGCGCACTCGGCCCGCGCTGGCACTGGATGGCGCTCACCTTCGCCGTGGCCGGAATGCTCGGCACCCTCTGCATCATGAACGCCAACCAGCTCACCGAGGCCGTGGTCAGCACCTTCACCACCCCCGAATGGCTTGAAAACAGTACGGCTGTAGGCACTCTCGCCTCGGCTCTCGGCTGGGGCCACGAAGCGGCCTTCCGCCTCATGGTCGGAATAGTCATAGCCCTGATAGTGGCATCGGTGGTCGTAGGCGGCATTCGCCGCATAGCCGGAGTGGCAGGCTGGCTCGTACCCTTCATGGTCGGGCTCTACTTCCTCCTGGTGCTCTACATCATCATCACTCATTTTGACGAAGTCCCCGCGGCCTTCAGATCAATCTTCGCCGAAGCCTTCAACCTGCGCGCAGGCTGGGGCGCTCTGGCCGGAATAGCCATCATAGGCGCCCGCAGAGCCGCGCTTGTCAATGATGCCGGAGTCGGCACGGCAACCATCATGCACGGAGCCTCGGTCAACCGCGAGCCTGCGCGTGAAGGCCTCATCGCCATGCTCAGCCCGGCCATCGACTCAGGCCTTGTGTGCACCCTCACGGCCCTCGCGCTGCTGCTTTGCGGCGATCTGCAGGCTGTGGAAGGAATCAAGGGGCTCGATGTGGCCATGAAAGCCTTCGGCAAGGCCATTCCCGCCGGCGAATATCTGCTGATGGGCATAGTGCTCTGCTTCTCGCTCTCGTCGATGTTCAGCTACAGTTTCTACGGCAACCGCTGCGCGGCCTATCTCTTCGGCGAACGCCGTGCGCGCTTCTACACCTGGTTTTTCATCCTGACGCTCGTGGTCTTCGCTGTCATGCCACTCGGAGTGGCCATAGGGTTCTGCGACCTGTTCTACGCGCTCATGGCCTTCCCGACTATGATCACTCTACTGCTTCTCGGCGGCAAAGTGAGGGAAGAAATCAGAAAATTCACAGGCCGTCCCGCATTATCGCACTAAATCCGTCTCCCCGCAACCGTATATTTGCAGTGAAAAATCACTGCAAACACACACACATCACATCCATACGGTTATGAAAAGACAGAAAAAACAGTATCTGAGCGTATCGCAAAACTTCTATGACGGGATAATGGCCCGCGTCGACAGCTCCATGAAAGCCGTCAGAGCCGCCCAGGAGGAGACAGATCAGGTCAAAGGCTATATCTACGAATATCTGAAAGACGGAAAAGCGCCTAAGCGCAGGCTTGAGGGGCAGCAGCTGCTGACCGTCATGCTGCTGAAAGCCGAAATCGAGAAAGCCATAGCCCGCTCGGCCAAAGCCCGTCAGCGCAGCCGCAGGCGCAAAGAAGCGGCTGTGGCCGCCACTCAGGCCGAAGCGCTTTCTACAATCCGCACCGATGAACCTGAAGAGGAGGCCGAAGCCGAAGAGGCTCCCGTCACCGTAATGCTCAACCGCCGTCAGCGACGCCTCCGCGAGATGGCCCTGCGGCGCATGGCCCGCAAGAGCGGACAAAAAAACTGCTGCCCGCCGGGACGATCCCTGACAGGCAGCAGCCGATGATTGTGAAAAAATAAATTTGAAAATCTTGCTTATTGAGCTTATTTTTTCTTCATGCTCGTGTCGTAGCCAAGCTGTTCCATTTCGAGCGAAGCCCAGATGAACGGGCCGATGCCCTTGGCGTCGTTGTCGCGGATAGGCTCGCTGAGATAGTAGTCATACGAACCGTCGCGGCGGGTGTTTTCCTTCACCTTGGGAGCGGCAGCCTTCACTGAGGGGCTCATGCCCGGACCGAGGCCGGCCACAGCGCAGCAGTCGGTGAGCGAGATGGTTCCGTCAGGATTTTCCTTGATGAATTCCTTGAGAATTCCGCGATAGGCCTTGATGCCGGCGTCGCGGTAGCTCTGGCCTACCCAACCCTTGCGGGCGGCTTTCAGCAGAGAGTAGGCAAACATGGAAGATGCTGTCGATTCAAGATAGTTGCCCTTGCGGGTGGGTGAATCCATCACCTGATACCACACACCGGTCTTCTTGTCCTGCCACTTGATCACATTGTCAAATGTCTTGGTCAGCAGTTCGATCACCTCGCCGCGGCGCGCATAGTCCTCAGGCAGAGCATCGAGAAGTTCCACGAGAGCCATAGTGTACCAGCCCTGGGCGCGCGCCCAGCAGTGCTGCGAAAGGCCGGTCTCGTTGTCGCTCCAGAACATGTCGCGGTTTTCGTCCCAGGCATGGCGGTTCAGACCGGTGGCAGGGTCGAGGGTACGCTCATAGGTCTTCTTGACCTGATCTACAGCGTCGTCGTAGATCGGGAGAGCCTGTTCGGGCGCATAGATCATTGAAGCGGTCAGCACACGGTAGGGAAGGCCCATGAAAATGCCGTCGAGCCACACCTGATAGGCGTAGATGGCCTTGTGCCAGTAGACACCCTCTTTGGTTCTGGGCTGGTCGTTGAGCTGGAGCATGAGAGTGTTCATGGCCCGGAGATTCTTGGCTTCGGGGAAGTGCTCATACATGCGGGTCACGAAGTGGCCGGTGCGCACATTGTCGAGATTGTAGTCCTTCAGATTGTAGCGGCGTATCTCACCTGCGGGCGAGATCATCGTGTCTGTGTATTCTATACAATAAGCCTTGATATCGTCACCGCCGTAGCGCAGATAGGTGTCGAGCATTGACTCCAGTTCGATACCCATGACATAGCTCCATTTCGGGCGGTCGGAGAAGTCCAGAAGATAACTTTTCGGCTGACGCTGCATCTCAGAGCGTGTCATCCATTCCGAATAGTGTTTGGGCTTTTCGGGTGCAGGCGCGGCGGGCATCGAAGCCACCGCTTCGGCTGCAAAAACCGACATTACAGCCCCGGCAAGCATTAGCTTTAACTTTTTCATTGGTTTTAGAGGTTGTGATAAACGGATATTGATTTCAGCACAAAAGTAGTAAGAATCCGCCTAACTGCCAAACAGACTCCTGCTCCGGCATTTGGATTTAAGAAGTTTTAATCGTATCTTTGCATAAAACCAATCGGCTCTGCCAAAAGTCGATAGCCTGCGGAATATGGTATTTTGTACAATAAGCCATCCTCCGCCACCTGCATCGCAAAAACAATCAAATTAATCCAATCATAGATCCATGAAACTTACCCACGCGATAGTATCTGCGGCCATGCTCGCCATGACAGCTCCGGCTGTGAGCGCCCAGATGCTGCCCTATCAGAATCCGGCCCTCTCATCGACCGAGCGTGCCGAGGATCTCTGTTCGAGACTCACTCTCGAAGAGAAAGTGAAGCTCATGATGAACTCCTCTCCGACCATCGAACGCCTTGGAATTCCGGCTTTCGACTGGTGGAGCGAGGCTCTCCACGGTGTGGGCCGCAACGGCTTGGCCACTGTTTTCCCCTCTTGTATCGGCATGGCCGCTTCTTTTGACGACGACCTTATAGAAGAGGTGTTCACCGCCGTCAGTGACGAAGCCCGCGCCAAAAACACCCTCGCCCGCAAGCAGGGCAACGTAGGGAAATACAAATGCCTCTCGTTCTGGACCCCTAACATCAACGTGTTCCGTGACCCCCGCTGGGGACGCGGCCAGGAAACCTACGGCGAAGACCCCTACATGAACGGCCGCATGGGCCTCAGAGTGGTGCGCGGACTCCAGGGCGACGGCAGCGACAAATACTGGAAGCTCCACGCCTGCGCCAAGCACTATGCCGTGCACAGCGGTCCTGAAAAGACACGCCATCAGTTCGACATCAACACCCTCCCCGCCCGCGAACTTTGGGAAACCTATCTCCCCGCATTCAAGATGCTCGTGCAGGAAGGCAACGTGCAGCAGGTCATGTGTGCCTACCAGCGTTTCGAAGGCGCTCCCTGCTGCGGATCTGACCGCCTGCTCAACTCGATACTCCGCTACAAATGGGGCTTCGACGGCCTCGTGGTCAGCGACTGCGGCGCCATCGGCGACTTCTACCGCGAAGGCCGCCACGGTGTCTCGAAAGATGCCGAAGCAGCCTCGGCCTTAGGTGTGCTCAGCGGCACCGACGTGGAGTGTGGTAGCGTCTACAAGCGCCTGCCTTCCGCAGTGGCCCGCGGCGACATCAAAGAGTCTGACATCGACGTCAGCGTAAAGCGCCTGCTCAAAGGCCGCTTCGAGCTCGGCGATTTCGACCCCGACTCACTCGTATCCTGGACCTCGATACCTCTGAGCGTGGTCAATTCAAAAGCCCACCGCGATCTCGCCCGCAAGATGGGACGCGAACAGATGGTGCTCCTGAAAAACAACGGCCTGCTGCCCCTCTCGCCCAAGTCAGGCAAAGTTATGGTCATGGGCCCCAATGCCGCTGACTCCACCATGCAGTGGGGCATCTACTACGGACAGCCCGGCCACACGGTGACCATCCTTGAAGCTCTGCGCGAACGCCTCGGCAAGGATCTGCCCTACGTGCGCGGATGTGCTGTCACTCAGATGACCGACCGCGAGAGCGTGTTCGGATCAATGACCAGCTCCAAAGGCCGCGGCATGGAGGCCACTTACTGGAACAACACCAAGATGGAAGGCACTCCCGCAGCCGAAACCGTCTATACCTCAGCCATACAGCTTGACAACGGAGGCAACACCGTGTTCGCCCCAGGAGTCAACCTCACCAACTTCACCGCCCGCATCAAGGGCACCCTCGTGGCCGACCGCGACGAGACTCTCAATATGATCTACAACAACGATGACGGCCTCCGCATCATCATCAACGGCGACACCGTCCACAACCGCTGGAAAACCGATCCCCTCGGCTTCCGTGAACGTGAGCTGAAAGTGAAGAAAGGTCAGAAATATGACATCGAGGTCGACTACATGCAGCTTGAAGACGACGCCACTCTCAATTTCGACATCATGCGCACCCGCCCGGTGACAGCGGCCGACGCCGTAGCCCAGGCAAAGGATGCCGACGTGGTGATCTTCGTCGGAGGCATCTCTCCAGCCTATGAAAGAGAAGAAGCCAAGGTGCGCGAACCGGGATTTGACGACGGCGACCGCACCTCGATCGAGCTCCCCGCTCCCCAGCGTGAAATCCTCAAGGCCCTCCACGAAGCCGGCAAGAAAATCGTGCTCGTCAACTGCAGCGGCAGCGCCGTGGCCCTCACTCCCGAAAGCGAGACCTGCGATGCCATTCTCCAGGCATGGTATCCCGGCGAACAGGGCGGATATGCCGTGACCGATGTGCTCTTCGGCGACTACAATCCCTCCGGAAAGCTCCCCGTCACCTTCTACAAGGACGACTCCCAGCTCCCGGCTTTCGACGACTATCTGATGGCAGGCCGCACCTACCGCTACCTGCAGCAGGCTCCGCTCTACCCCTTCGGCTACGGTCTGAGCTACACCACTTTTGACATCTCGAAGCCGAAATACAAGAACGGCAAGGTGACTGTCAGCGTCAAAAACACCGGCAAGGTCAGCGGCACGGAAATCGTGCAGGTCTACATGCGCCGCCCCTCTGACACGGCAGGCCCCAACAAGACCCTCCGCGGCTATACCCGCGTGGATCTCGCCCCCGGCCAGAGCAAAACCGTAGAGATCGACTTCCCCCGCGAACTGTTCGAGAACTGGGATGAAGCCGCTCAGGAAATGCGCGTCGTTCCCGGCGAATATGAACTGATGGTAGGCTCGTCAAGCGATGCCAGAGATCTCAAGACCGTCAAGGTAAAAATCTGAACGGCCTCCTGAAAGATCACCGCAGATAAGAGGTTGTTAAAAAACAACATCTAAAAATCAATCTGATAAAGAAAGTCACCGTCAAGGATTGAAAACTCCTCTGACGGTGACTTTCTTTATACTTATTATTTAGAGCGCGTTCCTTAAAAAGTATGGCCTGATCAGGGCTGATCGGTCAGATACAGTTCCACCGGGCAGTGGTCCGACCCCATGACATCGCCACGGATATTGGCATCGGCCAGACGCGGGAGCAGCCGCGAGCTGATTAGGAAGTAGTCTATACGCCAGCCCACATTCTTCTCGCGGGCCCGTGCACGATAGCTCCACCATGTGTAGGCATCCTCAAGATCGGGATGGATGGCGCGGAAGGTGTCGACAAAACCGCAGTCGAGCAGTTTTGAAAACTCGCCGCGCTCCTCATCGGTAAATCCCGGATTCCTGCGGTTAGACTTGGGGTTCTTCAGGTCGATCTCCTTGTGGGCCACATTCATGTCACCGCAGATGATCACCGGCTTCTGGCTGTCAAGCCCGCAGACATAATTGCGGAAAGCCTCCTCCCAGGCCATGCGGTAGTCAAGCCGGGCAAGCTCCGACTGCGCGTTGGGAGTGTAGACCGTCACCAGATAATAGTCACCCATGTCGAGGGTGATGACACGCCCTTCGCGGTCGTGCTCCTCCACACCGATGCCATAGCTGACCGACAGCGGCTGCTGACGGGTGTAGATGGCCGTTCCCGAATAACCCTTGCGGTCTGCAAGGTTCCAGTATGATTGATAGCCCTCGAATTCGAGTTCAAGCGCGCCGGGGCTGAGTTTGGTTTCCTGAATGCAGAAAAAATCGGCATCCATCGAGGCGAAAAGCTCGTCAAAACCCTTGGCGCACACAGCTCTCAGGCCGTTGACATTCCATGAAACAAATTTCATTTTTATCGTATTTTCAACTGTTTACATAAATTTAACACTGCAAAGATACGGATTTCAACGCTTTTTCTGACGCAGGCTGTAACTATTTAGGTAATTTTGCGTCTAATTAGGAAAAAACATCTTAAAAACAGTCAGTGTTTCCTGCTCACTTGACATCATGCCAATCGGTATAATTTTCATTCTGCTATGATTATCAGCCTGAAGGACATCAATAAATCTTATCCCGGAGTCGTGCCCCTGCATGTGCTCAAAGACATCAACCTCACCATTGACAAAGGAGAACTTGTCTCAATCATGGGTGCGTCGGGTTCCGGAAAATCCACGCTGCTGAACATACTCGGAATTCTTGACAATTATGATTCCGGAGAATACTGGCTCGACGGTGTCCTCATCAAGAATCTGAGCGAGAACAAGGCCGCCGACCTGCGCAACTACATGATCGGTTTCGTCTTCCAGTCATTCAACCTCATCAGCTACAAGAACGCTCTTGAAAACGTGGCTCTTCCGCTCTTCTACCGCGGCGTGTCGCGCCGGCAGCGCAACAAACTCGCTATGGAACAGCTCGAACGCATGGGAATGGCCGACCGCGCCACCCACCTGCCGAGCGAACTCTCAGGCGGGCAGAAACAGCGTGTGGCAATTGCACGCGCGCTGATCACCAAGCCCTCCATCATTCTCGCCGACGAACCTACAGGCGCTCTCGACTCCAAGACCTCGCGGGAGGTGATGCAGGTGTTCCGCGACCTCAACGCCGAAGGCATGACCATAGTGATCGTCACGCATGACCCCGGTGTGGGCGAGCAGACCAACCGCATCATCCGCATTGCCGACGGCCGTATAGTCAGCTAAACTCAACCTCCTTGTCTGACAACTTCAATATCCGCTCTCACATATTCGCTCTTACATAGATGTTCGACCTCATTAATGAAATATTAGCCACGCTGCGCAACAACAAACTGCGCACCGCACTGACCGGTTTTGCCGTTTCGTGGGGCATCTTCCTGCTGATCGTGCTCCTGAGCGTGTCACGCGGACTGGTCAACGGCATGGACGCCATGTTCGGGCAGCGCGACACCGAGACCGTGTCGATCCGCGGCGGCTACGCACAGAAAGCCTACAAAGGACTGAAAGAAAACCGCCGTGTGCGCCTGCGCGACAAAGACATCGCAATCGTAGCCTCGCAGAACGGCAATGTCGCAGCCGAGGTCGTGGCAAGCGTCACAAACGACTCGGCCCAGATCTCCACCTCCAAAGACTATCTGACCGACGGTTACAAAGGTGTCTATCCCGCCGAAATGCGCAACAGCGGCGTGACCATCGAGAAAGGCCGCTTCATAAACCAGAGCGATATCAACAGCAAGCGGCGCGTGGTGGTGATCCACAGCGAATCGGCCGAAACCCTCTTCGGCGACAAAGATCCCATAGGGCAGCAGGTCAAGATTTGCGACCTGTCATTCACCGTTGTTGGCACTTACAAGCAGGAATGGCGCCGCGACAACTTCATCCCCTACACCACCGCCCGCTCCATGAGCGGAGGGTCGGACTACGTCAACAACATCACCGTCAAACTTAAAGACGTCAGGACGCTCGAAGACAGCGAGAACGCCGAAAAAGGCTTCCGCTCCACCCTCGGCCGGCAGCACACCTTCGCCGACGATGACAGCGGAGCCCTCTGGATCTGGAACCGCTTCTCTGACTATCTGACCACCTCCTCGGCAATGGGAGTGCTCGGCATGGCTGTCTGGATAATAGGCCTGCTGACCATGCTCTCAGGCATAGTAGGCGTGAGCAACATCATGTTTGTCTCGGTGCGCGAACGCACCCATGAGATAGGCGTGCGCCGCGCCATCGGAGCCAAACCCCGCAGCATCCTGCGGCAGATCATATTCGAAAGCGTGGCCATCACCACACTTTTCGGCTATGTCGGCATAGTGCTCGGAGTTCTCGCCTCGCAGGGCATCGCCGCCCTCACGGCAGGTGGCGGCGAAGGCGGACGCCAGATACTCAAAGATCCCACCGTAGATCTTGCGATAGCCTTCCAGGTGACACTCGTGCTCATCATAGCCGGAGCGCTCGCAGGCCTCTTCCCGGCCATGAAATCACTGAAAATAAAACCGGTCGAAGCCCTCAGAGATGAATGACCCTAAGCCCAAACGCGACTACGAGAAATGAAAAATCCGATATTTGACATAGAAAACTGGCGCGAGATAGGCACAACCCTGGCTCAGAACAAGACGCGCACTTTCATGACCGCCTTCGGCATCTTCTGGGGTACGGCGATTCTCGCCATGCTCATAGGCGGATCGAAGGGTCTGAAGAGCTTCATGAGCCGTAACTTCGATGGCTTTGCCACGAACGTGGCCATCGTGTTTCCGGGCCGCACCACCGTGTCATACGGCGGTTTCAACAAGGGAATGGAAGTGCAGCTCAACCTGCAGGATGTCATCAACATCCGCCGTGCCATACCTGAGATAGAAAACTCGTCGGCTGTCAACAATCTCTGGGGCGTGGCTCTCTACGGGCAGAACCAGACCACCGCACAGCTGACCGGCGTGGAGAGCGGCTATGACAAAATCTTCGTGCCTAAGATCTACGAAGGCCGTTTCATCAACGAGGCCGACAACGCCCGCAGCCGCAAAGTCTGCGTGGTAGGCAAAAAAGCCGCCGATGAACTCTTCGGCTCCGAGTCAGGCATAGGAAAAGACATCTCGCTCAACGGCATATATTACAAGGTGGTAGGCATTGCCGGACAGACATCCGAAATACGCATGGGCGCCGAACTTGACGAGTCTGTCATCATCCCCTACAATTCGATGCGGGCCAACTACAATCTCGGCAACGACGTGGGTATGTTCATGATGACTCTGCGCAGCGGCTACTCGCCGGGCGACTATGAGAAAACCGTGCGCCGCCTGATTGCCCGCAACCACCCGGTCGATCCGGCTGACAAAGGCGCAGTCTTCTTCTTCGATGTCTCGGAGCAGTTCAAGATGGTAGACAATCTCTTTCTCGGCATCACACTGCTTGCACTCGTGGTAGGCGCCGGCACTCTGATGTCAGGCATCATCGGAGTGGGCAACATCATGTGGATAATAGTGCGGGAGCGCACCCATGAGATCGGCATACGCCGAGCGCTCGGTGCCAAGCCCCGCGACATCATCACCCAGATTCTCTCCGAGAGCATGGTGCTCACCACAGTGGCCGGCCTGGCGGGAATAGTCCTGGCCATCCTGCTGCTCGGAGGAGCCGAAATGGCCTTCTCCAACGACCGCGGTGTCATAGCCTTCCAGCTCTCCTTCAGCCAGGCCGTGGCCATACTCGCCACCTTCCTCGTGCTCGGCACTGCCGCAGGTCTGATTCCGGCCATAAAAGCCATGAGGATCAAGCCGATCGAGGCACTCAACGACAAATAACCCATCCACCCTGTCACATCGGAACAAGCAACAGAAAATTATAACCAACGTAACCCCCATACAGAAACGCTATGAAGAAATTTTTGCGGATATTCATGTGGTGTCTGATCGCCGCTGTTTTCATCGGGACATTCGTCTATCTTTTCATGAAATCCCGCCCGGAAAAAGAAAAATATGAACTCGTCAGCCCCTCGACCGGCGACATTGAGCGCAGCACTGTGCTGACAGGCAAGATCGAGCCGCGCGACGAGATCGAGATCAAGCCGCAGGTATCCGGCATCATCTCGGAGATCAATGTAGAGGAAGGTGACATGGTGCAGGCAGGCGATGTCATAGCCCACATCAAGGTTGTGCCTGACGAAGGGCAGCTTTCATCGGCCCTGTCACGCATAGCGACCGCCAAAATCAGCCTCGACGACGCGCGCGTCAAGCATGAGCGCAACCAGCTGCTCTATGACAAGAAGGTGATCAGCCGCGAGGAGTTCGAGACCACCGCCACCGCACTCGCCCAGGCCAAGGCCGAACTGAATGCGGCTGAAGATGCCTACTCGATTGTCAAGGAAGGTGTCTCGAAAACCAATGCCACGGAGAGCAACACCCTTGTGCGCGCCACCATCACCGGCCTTGTGCTCGACGTGCCTGTCAAAGTGGGTAGCTCGGTGATCCAGGCCAATACGATGAACGACGGCACCACCGTGGCCACCGTTGCCGACATGAACAATCTCATATTTGAAGGCAAGGTCGACGAGACCGAGGTCGGACTCCTCTCCGTGGGGCAGCCAATGAGCATCTCGATCGGCGCCCTCCCCGATCTGAAACTCGATGCTGTCATCGAACTCATAGCCCCCAAAGGCACCGAGACCAACGGCGCGAACACCTTCGAGATCAAAGCGGCCATCAAAGTGCCTTCAGGCGACACTCTGCGCGCGGGCTACAGCGCCAACGCCACCGTGAGCCTAAGCAAGGTCTCCGATGTGCTTACCATTCCGGAAAGCGTCATCGAGTGGGAAGGCGACAGCACTTTCGTCTATGTGCTCACCGACAGCCTGCCCGAACAGAAATTCGAGCGCAAGGCCATCAGAACCGGCACCTCTGACGGCATCAACATCCATGTGACCGACGGTATCGAAAAGACTCAGCTGCTGCGCGGCGGCGCGGTCAAGAAAAACTGACAGACAGCCGCCATTTCGCTAACACATAAGTTGTTTAAAAAGAATACAGATGAAACGCTTATCATTACCGCTGCTGCTGTGCTCGATGGCCATCGCTTCCGCCTCAGCCGAGACCTGGAGCCTCGACAGCTGCATCAGCTACGCTCTCGAACATAACCTGCGGATAAAGTCAGCCGAACTCGAACGCATCCAGGGCGAATATTCCGTCACCGAGGCCAAAGACGCTTTCCTCCCCACTCTCAACGCCTCGGCATCGCAGAGCTGGGACTTCGGGCGCGGCCTGACCTCGTCAAACACCTATGCCAACCGCAACACCTCCATGTTTTCATGGGGCGCGCAGATGTCACTGCCCGTTTTCCAGGGGCTTAGAAACATACGCCAGCTGCGCTATTCGAAATCCTCTCTGACAGCGCTTGAGATGCAGGCCGAAGCCGCCCGCGACGAGGTGCGCCTCAGCGTCATCACCGGTTACCTGCAGGTGCTCTACAACAAGGAACTTCTCGAAGTTAGCCGCGAGCAGCTACGCCTGAGCCGGGTGCAGCTCGAACGCCAGAAAGTGTTGCTCGAAGGGGGCAAAGTGCCGGAGGTCGACGTGATACAGGCCCGGTCAAAGGTGGCGCAGAGCGAGGTCCAGGTGGTCAATTCAGAGAACGAATATCAGACCTCGCTTATAAATCTGGCCAAAGATCTTGAACTCGATGACATCAGCGGCTTCGATGTGGCGCCGATCGACGAAAACGGGCCGGCCATTGCAAGCGCCGACGAAGTCTATGCCAATGCCCTGGCCAACTATCCGGCCCTACAGGCCTCACGGCAGAATATCAAAGCGGCTGACGATGCCATATCAGTGGCCCGCAGCGGTTACATTCCGCGTCTGAACTTCAACGCCGGGCTCGGCAGCAGCTACTACACCGTGTCAGGCCAGCAGGGAGAGTCATTCTCAGCCCAGATGAAAGACAACTTTTCCAAGCAGCTCGGCTTCTCGCTCTCGGTTCCGATCTTCGACGCATTCTCGACCCGCAACAACGTGCGTCAGGCCAAGGTGCGCAAGCTCAGCGCCCAGATCAGCCTCGCCCAGCAGGAAAGCGAACTCCACAAGAGCATCCGCCTCGCCTATCATCAGGCAGTGGGAGCCGAAAAGAAGTTCGAGGCCGGAAAAATAGCAGTCGAGGCCGCCAAGGCATCTCTCGACGCCATGACCGAAAAATATACCTACGGAAAAGCCAACGCCACCGAGTGGGAGCAGACACAGTCGGACTATATCACCGCCCTGGCCCAGCAGGTACAGGCCAAATATGAGCTGATTCTGCGCAACCGCGTGCTGCAGTTCTACAACCGCAAGTAGCGCTACCCCATACAATCGTCAATAAAAAAGCCGCTTCAACAGCAGATTTCCACAATTTATATGAAGGCAAAGGCTCATCCATAGGCCTCAGCCTTCATATTTGTAATTTTTAACATCTCTTTGAGGATGCGGGCCACTATAAATTGTTAATTTTGCGTGTTATATAACATAGTTGCTCGACACTACTCATGGTCAAAAGTACAATTGAAAAAATCCTGACGGAAGAACTTGCCGAAATCTGGGCGCTTCTCACCAACGAGGAAAAGCGTAAGCTGATTGACAATTTCACCATCCACCACTATAAAAAGAACCAGATCATCTATGCTGAAAAAGAGGACCCCGAATATCTCTGGGCCCTTATTGACGGCAAGGTAAAGAAGTATAAGGACGGTGTGGGCGGCAGAGTCCAGATTCTCCGATTGGTCAATCCAGGCCAGTATTTCGGCTACAGGGCTTTCTTTGCCGGCGAGCCATACGTGTCAAGCGCCGCTACTATCGAGCCGTCGACTTTAGGCACTCTGCCCATGAGCCTTGTAGAGGAAATGATCAGCAAAAACAACCGGCTTGCCATGTTTTTCATCCATGAGCTGTCACGCAACCTCGGCAATTCAGACACTAAAATCGTCAATCTCACCCAGAAGCATATCCGCGGACGCCTTGCCGAAGCCCTGATTGTGCTGCTTGACACCTACGGCTACGAGGAGGATGACAACATGACTCTGAAGATCTATATGGCCCGTGAGGACCTTGCGAATCTCTCGAACATGACCACCTCGAACGCCATCCGCACACTGTCGAACTTCGTCACGGAAAAAATAATTGTGGTAGACGGCCGCAAGATCAAGATACTTAACGAACCGATGCTCCGCAAAATCTCTAAATTCGGATGATGCAGGGACGACCGGGAGGGTCAGAGAATAACGGATATACAGGTTGTAAAAACAACAGCCTCTGAAACACACACATTCTATAACTGCAAATGTCACAGAAAACAACTTTCGCATCAAAAATCGGACTGATCGCCGCTACTGTAGGCTCTGCGGTCGGACTCGGCAACGTGTGGCGCTTCCCGGCAGAAACCCAAGCCAACGGAGGCGCGGCTTTCCTGCTCATATACATGGCCTGCGTCTTTCTGCTCGGAATTCCGGTGATGACAGCCGAATTCTCGCTCGGACGCGGCGGAGCCTCTGACGCCACGGGAGTTTTCCGCAACGTCACTCCCGGCAAGAAGGGCTGGTGGCTTGTAGGCGCGCTTGCCATTCTCGCATCGTATCTGATATTGTCATTCTACATGGTCGTGTCCGGCTGGACGCTTGAATATCTTGTGCAGTCCGTCACCGGCCATCTCTATTCTTCGGCATCGCCGGCTGTCGGACCCGATGGCGCAGAAAGGCTTTTCAGTGACAAGATGGCCCAATATATCACCGGGACTTATCGCCCGCTTGTGATGACCTACATCATGCTTGCCGCCAACCTTTTTGTGCTGCTGAAGGGTGTGCAGAAAGGAATCGAGAAGATGTCGAATATCATGATGCCGCTGCTGTTTGTGCTGCTGGTGGTGTTCTGTGCGGTCTCGCTGTCACTGCCAAAGGCTGCCGAGGGAGTGGAGTTTTTCCTGAAACCTGATTTCTCGGCTATCTCGGCCGGGACCGTGGTCAACGCCCTGGGCCAGGCCTTCTTTTCGCTCAGTCTGGCAATGGGCATCCTCGTGACATATTCGAGCTATTATCCTAAAGACACAAAGCTCACCCGCACGGCTGTCACCGTCTCGCTTCTTGACCTCGGAGTGGCTATTCTGATGGGCCTCATAATTTTCCCGGCGGTGATGACATTCGGACTTGCCGACCACAATCTGGCCGGTTCGGCGCTGGTGTTCATCACCCTGCCTGAGATTTTCGCGCAGATGGGGAGCACCCAGGTCTGGTCGGCGCTCTTTTTCCTACTCCTTTCGGTGGGCGCTTTCACATCGACCATCTCACTGGCCGAAGTCTCGGTGGCGTTTCTGGAATGCCGTTTCAGTTTCAGCAGGACGAAGGCTGTGCTGACCGTGATTCTGCCGCTTTTCGTTCTCAGTTCGATCTGCTCGCTGTCTGTCGGCCCGTGGAGCGGCTATACGATATGCGGCATGACCATATTCGATTTTCTCGACACGGTGGCTACAAACATCATGCTCCCCGTTGGCGGCATTCTGATGTGCATCTACATGGGATGGGTGGCTCCGCGTTCGTTCTTCCGCAACGAGATGACCAACGGCGGCACTCTGAAATCACACATTTTCGGACTTGTGGCCTTCATTGTGAAATGGGTGGCGCCACTGCTGATAGCAACAGTGCTGGTCAGCCAGTTCATCTGACCGGTCAGAATTGCGAGGGGCGGAAATATCATGAGTCTACGGTCTTGCCGTCGGGATAGGTGACTTTTCCGGTGGCGATGTCATAGGTGATGACCGTATTTTCCATAGTGAGTTTATAGAAATGCGCATCGCGGCTCATGCGATAGACGGAGTTCTGCAGCTCTACGCCCTGAAGATAGTTGAACAGAGCCGGGGGAAGCTGATTGTAGACAAGGACTTCGGGCAGGCGGACGCCGTTGCCGTCAATCGAAGTCCAGGAATAGTCGCTGTCAAATGACAGAGTGGCTCCGTTGGTGATTTTTACCTGATAGCCGTTGTCGGTCTGATGGTAGGAACTGAGCCCGCTTCCGGGATAATACTGTTCGACAAAAGATGTTATCGGGGATGGAACTTCGTCCCAGACATTGGATGAACAGGCTCCAAGAACAATGATGCCGACAACTATCGGCAGGAAGAGAAATTTTTCAAGGCGGCTCATAAGCAGTAGAAGATTTGTAGATGAAGATTTTTATACAGATTAAACATAATTTTGCCTTAAATTGTTGAACATCACTCCATAATTAACACATTACGTCGGTCAGGATTTCAAAAATCCGCTAAAATTGGATAAGTTTCCGTAAAAGCGCCCAACATACGCCGGCGGCCGGAGGTTATAATGACAGAAAATTTTAACCTCAATTCATTATGGAAAGAATCATAAAACTCGCTGATCTGAAGTCGGCGGTACAGAAAGCTTATGACAGTCACAAAAACGATACATGCGGCACTCCTGATCCGAAAACCGCAGGCATGAACGAAGGTCAGTTCGGCATTTCGGTGCGACTCACTGACGGCACTAAGTTTGACACGGGCCACACTCAGGCTCAGTTTGCAATGGGAGCCATCAGCCGTCTGCCGATAGCCGTGCAGCTGCTTACCCAGATGAAGCCTGAAGAACTTGTAGGGAAAATGGGGCTTGGGAAGAAAGGCTGCAAATGCGGATGCCAGTCTCAGCCCGACAAGCAGGGCGAGAAACCGCTGAAGGGACTCCATGCCAAGGGTGTGAGGGCTGTGAGCCTTGTTGAACCTACCGGCGATTTCGACGGCAAGATGGAGATTCTTTCCGATATAATGGTATCGCTGATGGGATCGTCGCCCGTGCTTGACGATCAGCTTTACAAGGCCTCGATGGCCGAGAATGCCGGAGCCGATAAGGTCAATGCCTTCGCCGAGGCCGGCTATGAGCTGTATGATGCCGCTGACATCTCTATTGATCTTTACACACGCCTGCGCTCTATGCTCGTGACCACCGAGCAGCTTGCCGAGATGGGTGCGACGATCGCTGCCGACGGAGTCAATCCAGCTACTAAGGAGATTGCTTTCGACGGCAGTCTTTCAGCCTCGCTCTGCGCCATGATGGCAGCCAAAGGCCCGAAGCATATGGGCAAACCGTGGCTGATCATCACCGGAGTTCCTGCAATGTCGGGCTTCGGAGGCGGTTTTGTCACTGTCATTCCGGGCTTCGGCTCAATCGCAGCGTTCTCGCCCGAACTCAACGAGGCCGGAGTGCCCGCCAAAGCGGCCAAGGCAGTGAAAGAAATAGTGACCCAGCTGCAGCTCAATGCCTTCGGCAGCGCCAGAGTCAAGGTGGAAGTCTGATTTTTTAGAATCCTCATATATAAACGGAGGGAACCAATCCACACTCCTATACCCTGACTTTTGAAATATCATAGACCTTATATCGGAGACAAGCTAAAATTCTCCAATATGCGGTCTATGATATTTTTTACGTCTACTTATCAGCCATTTAGAATATGGATGATCTTTTTTGGATTTTTTAGAATAAAATCGTAATTTTGCATCATTATGATTATTACACAAAGCATTAGACAATATATATCCAGGCTTAAGGCTGATTCCAGAACAGCGTGGATAGCATTTTCATGGATATGCTTTATGTTTTTCTTCACCTATACGGATCTATTGGTTGCCTTGGTTTCCAATGACATTGCGTTCGCATCAAAATTTCAGGAATTGCACATACGGAGCATTTCTCTTTTTGTGAATTTCGGACTAATCATAATGCTCCTTTTTGACTATTCAGCCAAGAATAAGAATATCCATCGGGCCATTGTCTGGGCTATCGTTGCCGGGCTTGTCCTTTCACTTTCAATTTACATTCACTGCTGTAAAGCTGCTATCAAGGCTCATTCCGAACTTATCTTTCCGCTCAATCTGGATAACTTCTCGATAGGGCTGTTTGTTTTCCTTATGATACTTGTTTTCATTTTAAAAACATTTGTGGAATTCAGCGCTCCTGTAACGGTATCAGAAGGGCCCGGAAAAAATCAATAATTCTAATTATGACATCAGTTATTCTATTCTTAATATTTCTTGCAATCTGTATTGCCTATGGCTACCCACGTACCATAAGCCGGAATGACGTGGTGTATTCAGCCTCTGCCGGAAGTTCAGACGAGCCACACAATTCAGCCGAACCAACAGTCTTTTCTGAAAAATCAACTGTGATCAAACTGCCTGATGGCACTTATGCCAATACCAGATCTTTTCATCGGATACGCATCAACGGAACTTGCATGTCTCCTATCGACATTAACCACGGAGATGAATGGCTCGCTATAAAGATCAATCCGAAAAAGGATCTTAGCAGTCAGATTAAGCACAATGATGTGCTTTTAATATACCTGGCTGACACAAGCAGATATAAAATACGCAGGGTCAAGAAGTTTATTGATGAAAAGACTTTAGACACATATTCATTCAACCCTGACGGATCAGAGCATCAGTCGAGCAGACCTCATAAGGCTGACTCCATCATGGGAGTGGTGAAATACCGGTTGAGCCAAAACTGAAAATCGCTTTGATTATAAAAGCCCCTACAAGCGCCATCGGTGCGGGAGCGGCTAATTCATCAATCTTCATGAAACTGACAGAAAAATTGAGTGTTTTCGGGGCGAGGCTCGGAGCGAGTGTGAAGAGTCTGGCCAAGGTGGCGATTCTTGGGCGCAGGCCCGGTGTGAGCCCATCGCCGATGGCCGCCGAGGGGAAGCCGCTGATCATTCTCGGCAACGGGCCGTCACTCAGGACTCTGATCGACACCAAGGGCGAACAGCTGCGCGGGGCTACGACGATGGCTCTGAATTTCGCGGCCAATGCAGAGGAGTTTGCCATGCTGCGGCCTGATTTCTATCTTCTGGCCGATCCGCATTTCTTCGAGGGGCGTGAGTCGGACCCGAATGTCAGAAAAATGTTTGAGCGCTTCAACAGTCTCGTGGACTGGTCGATGACGCTATATATTCCGGCCTCGCAGAAGGCGTCGGGGCTGAAGATCACTAATCGGAACATAAGAATAGAGCGGTTCAATTTCATCGGGGCCGAGGGGTTCGGATGGCTTGAACGGTGGCTCTATGGGGCCGGACTGGCTATGCCGCGTCCGCGCAATGTGCTGGTGCCGGCGCTGATGACGGCGATGCTGGCCGGTTTCCGTACCATCTATCTGACGGGGGCCGACCACGGCTGGCTGTCGACGCTCGGCGTGACCGAGGAGAATACGGTGGTGAACTTCCAGCCTCATTTCTATAAGGACAATGAGGAGGAGCATTCAAGGGTGGCGAGCGTTTACAGCAACGTCAAGCTCCACGATGTGCTTCTGAGTTTCTATCTTGCCTTCAGGTCGTATCACCGGGTGGAGGCTTATGCAAAATCCCGCGGGATCACAGTTGTCAATTCTACTCCGGGGTCTTTCATCGATGCCTTTGCCCGCGCACCACTGCCTTTTTGATCGGCGGAAAATGAACAATCGGCAGCCCGCAGACGTTAGTATGGAGATGTTATCAGTTTCTTAAAAGTTGCTAATTTAAATGTTAATTATTAATTTTGCAGCACTATACTAACTTTTCACTCTCAGAGGCCGTGTCGGCACAGGCCTCCGCTAATGATTGTTCCGGCCCGACGGGGGTTGTCTACACTCCGCCGGGGTCACTCATCTGCCTCAGGCTGATGGCCTGCGGCTTCACTGCATCACGTTTTGACGCCTGACGCATCGGGCTCATACTTTTTTCAGGGCGCGAGCTAAAAAACGGCTCCGGCCTCTCACGTTTTCGCATATCACATTATACAGTCACAAATGAAACAGTATGACATAGCTGTAGCCGGGACAGGCTACGTAGGACTCAGCATAGCGACTCTTCTCGCTCAGCACAACCACGTCACCGCAGTCGACGTGATTCCCGAAAAGGTCGAAGCCATCAACCGGCGCAAGTCTCCGATCCAGGATGAGTATATCGAGAAATATCTCGCCGAAAAGAATCTCGACCTGCGGGCTACGCTCGACGGGGCCGAGGCTTACCGCGGGGCTGATTTCATTGTGATAGCCGCTCCGACCAACTATGACCCGGTGAAGAATTATTTCGACACGTCGCACGTGGAAGAGGTGATTGATCTGGTGCTTGAAGTGAATCCGGATGCCGTGATGATCATAAAGTCGACCATTCCGGTGGGCTACTGCCGCTCGCTCTATCTGAAGTATGCCGCCAAGGGTGTAAAGCAGTTCAACCTGCTCTTCTCGCCTGAATTTCTGCGCGAGAGCAAGGCGCTCTATGACAATCTCTATCCCTCGCGCATCATTGTAGGCACTCCAAAGATCATTGCCGACGAGCGTTTCAGCGAGGAAAACGAGGCTATCCTGGCTGTGACAGACATTGCGCGTCTCGACGAGGCCGCCCGGACTTTCGCTTCGCTTCTGCAGCAGGGGGCCATCAAAGAGGAGATCCCCACCCTGTTCATGGGCATGAAGGAGGCCGAGGCGGTGAAGTTGTTTGCCAACACTTATCTCGCGCTCCGAGTGAGCTATTTCAACGAACTTGACACCTATGCCGAGGTCAAGGGTCTCGACTCGCAGGCCATCATCGAGGGAATCGGGCTTGACCCGCGCATCGGCACCCACTACAACAATCCGTCGTTCGGCTATGGCGGCTACTGCCTGCCGAAGGACACGAAGCAGCTTCTGGCAAACTATGCCGATGTGCCTCAGAACATGATGTCGGCAATCGTTGAGAGCAACCGTACCCGCAAGGATTTCATAGCCGACCAGGTGCTTAAAAAGGCCGGATATTATGACTACAGTTCCCAGAACGCCTATTCGACAGGGGCTGAGACGGAGTGTGTGATCGGGGTCTACCGCCTGACCATGAAGTCGAATTCCGACAATTTCCGCCAGTCGTCGATCCAGGGCGTTATGAAGCGCATCAAGGCCAAGGGCGCCACGGTGATCATCTATGAGCCTACGCTTGAGAACGGGACTACGTTTTTCGGCTCGCGTGTTGTCAATGATCTGGAAGAGTTCAAGCGCCTCTCTCATGCCATCCTTGCCAACCGCACTTCCGCCGACCTTGAGGATGTCAGCGACAAAGTCTACACCAGAGATCTCTTCAGCCGCGACTGAGAGAGGCAGTACAGTTTAATCCACTGACAAAATCCGTCAACCACAGCATCGGCTCATGAATCTTGAATCACTCAGGATGTTCTTCAAAAAAGGAGACCAACGCACAGTATTATTAAAGAAAAATATACTGGCATCGGTTGTCCTTAAAGGAATCAGTATGCTGATTTCTTTGTTCATCGTTCCTATAACCATCAATTACGTAAATCCGGTCCAATATGGCATCTGGCTGACTCTGAGTTCGCTCATGGCCTGGTTCTATTTCTTTGACATCGGCCTGACAAACGGTTTCAGAAACCGCTTTACGACTCTGAAAGCATGTGGGAAACTGAAGATGGCCCGCGTATATGTGTCGACCACTTATGCGGCTCTGTTCATTTCCTTTGTGGTTTTCATGTCGGTACTGATCCCTGTCAGCTTCATAGTTGACTGGAGTTCTGTGCTGAAAGTAGATCAGTCATACTGCGAGGAACTGAGAATGACATTTGCGGTTCTTCTGGGATTTTTCGGTCTGAATATAGTTTTTCAGACATTCTCGACCATGCTTATAGCCGACCAGCGGTCAGCCTTTTCGTCAGGCATACAGGTATTGGGCCAGGGCCTTGCGTTACTGGTAATCTTCATTCTGACCAAGACTGTCAAATCAGGTTCCATAACCTCACTTGCATTCATTTTTTCCGGCATCCCGTTTGTCACGCTGGTGATCTGCTCAATCATATTCTTCAACACCCGCTACCGCCAGTTTCGCCCGAATTTCGGCTACATACGGCTCAAATATGTGAAAGATATTCTTGGGATCGGAGGAAAATTTTTCATTATCACGACTTCCATGTTGTTTATCTACCAGATAATGAACATTATCATCTCTCGCAATTTAGGCCCGGAAGTTGTGACCCAATACAATATATCGCATAGATATTTCAGCATACTGACTATGGTCTCAAGCCTTATTTTAGGCAATATCTGGTCTGCTTTCACGGATGCCTATGCACAGAAAAATTTTGAATGGATGCGCAGAATAGCCTCAATCCTGCAGAAAGCGCTTCTGGCTGGAATACCTGTAACGATCATAATGTACTTTCTGGCAACTCCGTTTATCAATCTATGGATTGACAAGAAAGTTACCGTTCCGGCAGAAATCAATATCAGCGAAGCCATCTATATTTTTGCAAATTTATGCGGAGGCATATACATGTGTATGATAAACGGAATCGGCAAGATCCACATTCAGCTCGTGATATATCTTACATTTGCCGTTATCGCATATCCATGTATGTCATGGTTGTGTCACCTTTACGGGGTTCCCGGACTATTGCTGATCCCAACACTGGTATGCTTTTGCCAGGCTATATCAGGCCATATACAGATCAATAAAATTCTCAATAACACCGCCACGGGTTATTGGGACAAATGATATTACATATAAGTTTCTGTTTTTATGATAGCCACGAGAACTTATACACAAAGCCAGTACACAATACTGTACCTTTTCATTTTCTGCCTTTTCCTCATCCAGCCTGTCGGGGCATTGGTGGTGCTGCTACTGGTCTGCTATGCCTCCCCGTCGATGGGTCAGAGGATATGGAACAGAAACATTATTTTCCTGATCATTTTCTCCATTCTGCTGCTCGCCATCATCAACTCGTCAAAGGTCAATGAAAATGACTTGTTCTATTATGTCCGATCATTTAGACGAAGCGGCAAGACAGACCTGTTATCATATTTATCCGTCCAGAAAAAAAAGAGTGAAGTTGCGTATGCCACATATGTCTGGTGTGTCAATCACCTCATAAGCAGCAAAGAGGAAATATATAAATTTGCGACAACCGTAATACAGTATATTTTTCTCAATCTGGCCACATTAAAGTTCTGCAACAAGACGAATGCAAAAAAATATGTAGTGATAGCTGCAGTCATGCTGACTTGCTTTAATCCATATGTCTTTTCACTTTCAATCCAGTTAGTCCGTCAGAGTTTAGCTGTAAGTATCTTCATCTATGTTATGGTGGAACGGTGTCTGTATCAAAAAACACACTGGATATTGCTGATACTCTGCCCTACCATCCACACAATGACGCTGCTTCCGGTGATACTGCTTTTTATCCCGATTCTTGACAAACCGATCAAAAAGAACATTACAGCCTATTCAATCGTTCTTCTGATCATAGGGAGCATCCGTCTGATAAGCAGCTACCTGCTTTCACTGTCAATATTCAGCGACTCTACAGCATCATATGCCCTGCAACGTGCGAGTGCCACCGAAGTATTCGATCTCGGCGAAGCGTCTCCGGCAGCCATACTGCTTGCTGTGACCATATTGGTAACATCATTTTACTGCGGTCAGATGCAGACCCGAAACGCGACTGACAATACATCGAACGGATTAAGACACCTGTTCAATATTCCTGCAATAATCGCTGTATTCGTCCTGCTGAATGTAAATCTCAGTGAGATATTCGCCCGCTTTCTGATGCTGCTCTATCCGTTTATATCGCTGATTTTCGCAGCTCTGTTCAGAAATTCCAAAATCAACCGCCTGCTGTTTTTATTCGGATCTATCATGATCCTTGCAATATTTATCTATCTGACACTGCATAGTGTCTGGTCATATACCAATTTAGACAATCTACTGAAATCAGGATTGCTGTATCTGATCTAATTACATATTTACTATTTTAATTGATTCAAGATGAAAATTCTACACGTTTTAAATAAACTTTGCTATTCGGGTGCGGAGATAATGTATGTTGATGCTGCTGATGAATTTAATAAATTAGGCTGCGAGCTATATGTCATGAACACCGCATCGGAACTCGGAGAATATGCACCGGCATTTGAGCATGCCGGTTATACGGTGCTGCATCGTCCCTATCCTAATAGTGTCATCGGTAAAATATCGTATTACAAAAATCTGGTGAAGTTTGTAAAAGATGAACAAATTGATATAATCCACACTCATTCATCAAAATTGAAATGGGGCATGGCTTTTGTAGCCCGAATGGCCGGAATTAAGTCTGTGTACACTTTTCACAACTGCTTCCGCTCACGACTGCTGACATGGCCATATCAGGCATGGCTCAGATGGAGTGCGAAAAAACTTCTGGGCTGCCAGTTCCAGTCGATTTCCGACAGTGTCTATAACAACGAACGCAATTATTATCACAATAAGACAACGAAAGTTTACAACTGGTTCGGTAACAAACGTTTTTACCCGGCAACCGATGATGAAAAACGCGAGACGAGGAAAGCGTTGTCTATCCCGGAAGACGCTCTTGTCATTGTTTCTGTAGGTGGCTGTTCACCTGTGAAGCGTCATGATGAAATAATCCGGATTATACCGGAACTGACAACTCGATATCCCAATATCGTTTACCTGCATTTAGGCGAAGGAATTTCTACTGATGCAGAGAAAGCACTTGCCAAGGAACTTAAAGTTGAAAAACATATCCGCTTCCTCGGCAATCAACGGGATGTCAGAAAATTTTTGATCGCATCAGACATTTATATCATGACTTCTCGATTCGAGGGAATCCCGATCACAACTATCGAGGCTATGGCTTGCAAAATTCCGGCTATACTTTATGATGTTCCCGGTTTGCGCGATTTCAATTCCGGTTCAAAATGCTCGATACTAATTCCTGAGAGCAATAAGGAGATTGTGACAGCAGTAAACAAATTGCAAGCCGAACCGACATTGAAGAATGAAATCGTAGAGAATGCTTATAAACTTGTAAATTCAAAATATTTTCTGCCAAGAAATATCAAGGAAATATATAAGCTGTATAACAGATGATCATGAACAAGCGAATTGCAGTTCTTCTTACAGTGTTCAACCGAAGAGAGACGACTCTTGCCTGTCTGGAGTCGCTGTTTTCGGGTAGTGTTCCCGAAGGATATTCCATCGAGGTCTATCTGACTGATGACGGATGTACGGACGGAACCGCCGATGCTGTCAGAGAAAGATTTCCGGATGTGAGAATCGTTGCAGGTGACGGTTCTCTCTACTGGAACCGCGGTATGATCGCCGCTTGGAATGAGGCGGCAAAATCTGATCCGGAGTTCTATCTATGGCTCAATGATGACACTACGCTTCTCTCTGATGCTATCGGGAATCTGATCCGGACAGCAGAAAAGAACCCCGGCTGTATCATTGTCGGCACCTGCCATGCCTCCGACAATCCGAATCGGATCACATATGGCGGACGTGACTCCAATATGAAGCTGATTGATCCGAAGGACAGCGAGAAGACCCGGTGCAGGACGTTTAACGGCAACATCGTCCTGGTTCCCGCAGAGGTCTATCGGAAACTCGGCACTCTTGACCCGGTCTTCCGCCATAGTCTCGGAGATTTCGATTATGGTCTCCGGGCATCGGAATCGGGTATAAACAGCGTGATAGCACCCGGATTTCCGGGGATCTGTGACACTCATCCGAATATTGCGAAGTGGGCTGACAGTTCAAAGCCGTTTCCCGAACGCTGGCGTCATTTCATGTCACCGACAGGAGCGAATCCATTTGAATTTTTCAGATTCCGCAAGCGCCACTCCGGATTGCTTCCGGCCTGCATGACGTTCTGTTCAAATTTCATTCACGTCTTATTTCCAGCTCTATGGAGAAAACAGTAATGCACCAAAACAGTATGACTGCACCTATAGTTATTTTTGCGTTTAACAGGACTACCACGCTCCAAAGGCTAATTGAATCACTCAAAAAATGCCCAGAAGCAGCGTCAAGCGATGTCTACGTATTTGTTGACGGTCCACGAAACGACAATGAAGCAATTAAAGTGCAAGAAGTCAGGGACTATGTCAGATCCATAACGGGATTCCGGAAAGTAACTCACAAATTTTCAGAAAAAAACAACGGTCTTGGCCCCTCTATAATCAAGGGGGTCTCCGATGTTATGGCAAACTACGACAGAGCTATCATATTGGAAGATGATCTGGTGATAATGCCAAACTTTTTGACTTTTATGAACAAGGGGCTTGAAACATATGAGAATATTGATAAAGTATTCTCTATATGCGGATATACAAACAAAATAAAAATCCCCGATGACTATAATTACAATGCCTATTTCTGTACCCGAAGTAGTTCCTGGGGCTGGGGCACATGGAAAGATCGGTGGGAATCAGTCGATTGGAATCTATACGATTGGGAGAAACATAAATCCAACAAAAATGCTTTCAATAAATGGGGCGGTTCTGATTGCTTCAGTATGCTTGAAGGATGGAAGAACGGGAAAAACAAATCTTGGGCCATTCGATTCTGTTATTCTCAATTTTTACAAGACAGACTGTCTCTTTTCCCAGTAAAAAGTCTGATAATCAATGACGGTTTTGATGGGAGTGGGACAAACTGCAAAAAATGGAGCCGATTCAAATTTGACCTCATGGATGAATCTATAACTGACTTTAAGTTCCCGAATTCCATAAAAATCAATAATAAGATGTTCAGACAAGTGAAGGCATATAATGGAATTCCTATAAGGATCTGGAGTAAACTAATGTATTACCTACACTCCTGATTTTCGTCATACATAAACCATTATGCACAATGAATAGAAAGCCCAAAATACTAATGATCGCGCCATTGCCACCTCCAGTTCATGGATCTGCGATGATGACACAATATATCAAAAACAGTGACATCATCAATGAGAATTTTGAACTGGATTGGATTAATCTGTCTACATCAAGGACGATGGATGAGATTGGCAAAAATCCATTAAAAAAGATCGGTCGGTTCATGTCATCTTTTTTTCAAACCGGGCTAAAACTCATTTCAAACAGGTATTCAGCATGTTATCTGGCAATCACTTGTCACGGAATCGGATTCTTAAAAGATTTTCCGTTCATAATGCTTTGCCGACTTTTTGGCAATAAAATTATTATACATCAACATAATAAAGGGATGAGTGCCGATGTTGATAAAAAATTATTCAGGCCTCTGTTTAAGTCAGCTTATTCAAAAGCGACAGTCATCCTTTTGTCATGGAGATTATATCCTGATATTGAAAAAATTGTCAGCCGCTCTCAAGTCAAAATCTGCCCTAATGGAATTCCTGTGGCAGACCAATATCCTAAAACTGACAATCCGGTTCCACGTCTGCTTTTTTTATCGAATCTTATAGAAAGTAAGGGTGTCATGACACTTCTGGATGCTTGCAAAATCCTGAAGGAATCCAACATTGATTTTCAATGCGATTTCATTGGCGGAGAGACAAGCGAGATTTCAAAAAAACAATTTATTGATGAAGTAAATAAACGAAATCTTGGAAAAAACCTTACTTACTTAGGATGCAAATTCGGAGATGATAAATACCGTCATTTGGCCAATTGCGATATTTTTGTTTTTCCGACAAACTATTCCAATGAATGTTTTCCATTGGTGATACTTGAAGCTATGCAACAAAAATGTGCGATCGTCACGACAGATGTCGGGGGGATTCCTGACATAATCAGAAACGAAGAGTCAGGAATCATTGTCCCAGCCAATGAGCCCAAAGAATTGGCTACAAAAATCAAATATCTGATCACGAATCCACTTAAGCGCAAAGAATTGGCAGAAACGGCATTTAAAGATTTTTATATCAAATATACTATTTCCAATTTTGAGCAAAAGATATATGCTCAGTTAAAATCAGCAATTGTGCAGTAAAACCTACAATTCTTCTCATATCTAAATGAATAGTTATTTCAACATACGTTACGAGTTTGACCGTGGTGAGGTCCACAGGGCTATTGCGCGCAGGATGGAGATGCCGGGGGGCGATTATGTGTGCGTGGCCGACGGGGTGATTCTCAATGAGGTCAACCGCAATCAGGAGTATCTCGATGTGGTCAACGGCGGAATGTTTTCTATCTGCGACAGTTCATATGTGCCGCTCTATATAAAATGGATCTACGGCAAGCGCTTCCCGCAGTATTGCGGAAGTTCGATTTTCAAGGATATTGTCAGCAGCCGGCGCTATCGGATGATCTTTCTCGGTTCGTCGACCGAAATACTTAAAGGACTGAAAAGAAACATTTTACCTTGGAATCCCGACGTTGAACAGATGCAGTTCATCGAGTTGCCCTTTTGCGGGGCCGATGAATTTGACTATAAGGCGATAGCCGATATGGTGAACCGCGACGGGGCTGACATCATCTGGGTTTCGCTGGGCGCTCCGAAGCAGGAGTGGTTCATGAGCAAGCTGAAGCCTTATCTGCGCCACGGGGTGATGATAGCCGTCGGTGCGGCTTTCAAGTTTTACGGTTCGGAAGATATCAAGCGTGCGCCTGAGTGGATGATCAGGAATCATCTTGAGTTTGTCCACCGCATTTTCTCGGAGCCGGGCAAGCAGATAGGCCGCTGCATGGACATCATCAGATCGCTTCCGCGGCTGCTTTTTGGCGAATATCGGAGGAAGAGGGCTGTCATGGCTCATATGCCGGAACACGTGTAGGTTTTTCACTGATCCGGCTTTTCAGCATCCGGCTTTTCGGCGGATGTGCCGCTCGGTTTTTTCGTCTGAAATTTTACGCTGTGAGGATTTTTTGAGCTAATTTTGCAGCAATTTTTCAAATCAACCGAAGTTTGTTGCATTATGATTGACGAAATTCTGAAATACAACCGCGAGTTTGTCGAGTCGGAGGGCTTCCGGCAGTTCAAGACTTCGAAATATCCCGACAAACGTATCGCTATCGTGACCTGTATGGACACACGCCTTGTCGAACTTCTGCCTGCCGCTCTCGGCATCAGAAACGGTGATGTGAAGATGATAAAGAATGCCGGGGGCACGATTACAAATCCGTTTGACTCCACGATGCGCTCCCTGCTGGTGGCGGTCTACGAGCTTGGGGTCAACGAGGTGATGGTCATCGGCCACACGGGCTGCGGAGTGCAGGGCATGGATGCCGAGGAGATGCTCGGTCTGATGCGCGAGCGCGGCATCGACGAGGAGCATATCTCGCTCATGCGCCACTGCGGTATTGATCTCAACAGCTGGCTGCATGGTTTCTCAGACACTGCCGAGGCGGTGAACGAGACTGTGGATCTGATACGCAACCATCCGCTGATGGCCAAGGATGTCCGTGTGGCGGGCTACATCATGGATTCCGAGACCGGCCTCCTCGAAAGTCTCTGAACTCAATTGAAACAAGTTTGAAAAAGCTCTGCTCCGGCAGGGCTTTTTTTGGTTGGTCTATAAAAAAGCGGGGGGGCGATACGACCCGGATGGCCACTGAATCCGCTGACCCTCCACTGCCGGGGCTGGGGAGGTGTAAAACAAATGAAACCCGCTGGCTGGCAGCGGGTTTCATTCGAGTTTTCTGCGGAAGGACAGGGATTCGAACCCTGGGTTCCCGTAAGGGAACAACGGTTTTCGAGACCGCCCCGATCGACCACTCCGGCATCCTTCCTGTGATCGTTGGTTTATTCTTTGTACCCGGACCCGGGATCGAACCGGGATGGATTGCTCCACCGGTGTTTGAGACCGGCGCGTCTACCGATTCCGCCATCCGGGCAAGTGCTTTTCAGCTTCGGCTCACGGAGGGCTTTGAGTGCGGTCCGTGATTTAGACGGCCACAAAGGTAGTGATTTTTTTTATTCCCGCCAATTATTTAGGCGTGGTTTTGCACGGCTTTTTCAAAATTTGGCTGAAAAAACGATCCGCAGGTGTCTTCCGGACTGAGCCGGAAGAGGTGCCTGCGGATTGTTTTTTGCCGACGAGGGGGAGGTCAGAAATCGGTCGGTGCGTCAGGGTCGGTGTACCAGCGGGAATACATCAGGTAGTTGCGGGCTATCTTGGTGTTGAGCTCACGCGATGTTTCCGGGTCGACCATTTTGATGAATTTGGCCGGAGCGCCACCCCAGAGTTCATTGGGGCCGATCTTGGTGCGGGAGAGCACTACGGAGCCGGCGGCCACAAGGGCGTTTTCGCCTACTTCGGCATCGTCCATCACCACTGCGCCCATGCCAATGAGGGCGTAGTCATGGATTTTGGCGCCGTGGATGGTGACGTTGTGGCCGATCGAGACATCGTTGCCGATTTCGATGGTCGATTTTTTGTAGAGGGTGTGGAGCACGGAGCCGTCCTGGATGTTAACGCGATTGCCGATGCGGATCGAGTTGACGTCGCCGCGGATCACGGTGTTGAACCAGACGCTGCATTCGCTGCCCATCACCACATCGCCGATGACGGTGGCGTTTTCAGCCAGAAATGTATCTTCGCCGATTTCGGGTGTAAATCCCCTTACGGGTATGATCAGAGCCATATGTTATAATTGGTGTTTTTTGTGGGTTATCTCAAGGGTGCGGTTGCTGCGGCGAGCCACTGGCGTTCGTCGGCTTCCATCAGCGGGGCCAGACGGTCATAGACGGTGCGGTGGTAGTCGTCGACCCAGCGGATTTCTTCGGCCGACATGATCGAGGTGTCGAACAGCGAGCGGTCAAACGGGCAGAGCGTGATGGTCTCGAAGGCATAGAATTTGCCGAACTCGGTTTCTTCGTAGGGGATGGTAAGCACGAGGTTTTCGCAACGTATGCCATAGCGGTCTGCCAGATAGACTCCGGGTTCGTTTGAGGTGAGCATTCCGGGGGTGAGCGGTGCGAGGGTGTCGTTGAGGCGGATGCTCTGCGGGCCTTCGTGGACATTGAGGAAGTGGCCTACTCCGTGGCCTGTGCCGTGGAGATAGCTCTTGCCTTCTTTCCAGAGCGGCATTCGGGCAAGCGCGTCGAGCTGTGCCCCGCGGGTGCCTTCGGGATAGACGGAGGTGGCGATGGCGATGTGGCCTTTCATCACGAGGGTGAAATCGTGGCGCATGTCGGCCGAGGGTTCTCCGATGGCGATGGTGCGGGTGATGTCAGTGGTTCCGTCGAGATAGTTGGCGCCTGAGTCGATGAGCAGGAGGTTGCCTTTGGTGATGACGGTGTTGCTGGTCTCGTCGGCGGTGTAGTGGACAATCGCGCCGTTGGCTCCGAAACCGCAGATGCTTTCAAAGCTGAGATCGAAGTAGAGATCGCCTTTAGAACGATGGCGTAGCAGGATGTCGGCCACGTCCATTTCGGTGAGGCGTTCGCCTGCGGCAACCGTGCGTTCGATTTCCATGAGCGAGCGGACCATAGCCACACCGTCGCGCAGATGTGCCTGACGGATGCCGGCGATCTGCACGTCATTCTTGATTGCTTTGGGAAGCGCTACGGGAGAATCGCCCTTGACATAACGGCCTTCGAGCACATGGGCTATCGCTCCCGATGCTCTTGAACCGCTTAACAGCACCTTCACTCCGGCAGGCAGGGCAGCCAGGGCGGAGAGCACGGAGGCGTAGGGTGCGGTGTCAACACCTGCCTGGGCCAAATAAGCCTTGACCTCAGGGGTCAGCTTGGCTTCATCGACAAAGAGATTGCTGCCTGACGGAGCCACATAGAGGAAGGAGGTTGCCACCGGATTGCAGGGCACGTCGTTAGAACGGATGTTGAGAATCCAGGCTATCTCGTCGAGGGCCGAGGTGAAATAAGCCTGCGCGCCCTGGGCCTTGGCAGAGTCGAGGATGCGGCCCATTTTCGAAGCGGCTGATTCACCGGCATATTTTTCGTCGTGGATAAAGATCTTGTCGGAGGGGAGTGCGGGGCGGTCGGCCCAGATGCGGTCAATCGGATCGAAGTCCACGTCAAGCTCTATGCCTGCGGCATTGAGGCGGCTGCGCAAAGCGGCAGTCTCGTCGATCGACATCAGCATACCGTTTATGCCAACCTTGTCGCCTTTCGAAAGGTTCTCGCAGAGATAGCCTACAATCGACGGGGTGTCAGGCAGACCGTCTTTCATCAGTATTATGCCTGTGCCTTCAATCTGCTGCGCTCCCTGGAGGAAATAGCGGCTGTCGACCCACAGCAGGGCTTCCTTGTCGGTGACAACCATAGTGCCGGCCGAACCGGTGAAACCGCTGAGGTAGCGGACAATATGCCAGTGGGCCGAGATATATTCGCTCAGATGGGCGTCGGTACGGGGCAGGACTACAGCCTTGACTCCGGCTTCATTCATTTCCTTGCGGAGAGCGGCTATGCGCTCGATGACGGGATTTTGCATAAGTATTCTGTTTGATTTAAGAGTTCGTTGTTTAAACTGTTTATTCGAGATCTACTTTCAGGCCCTCGTTGGCCAGAATGACATCAGGGAACACCTCTCCGGCTTCGCGGAGCAGGAGTTCTTCCGAATTGTAGCGTTTTGAGAAATGCCCTATTATCAGGCGCCGGGCACCGGCCTGCAGTGCGATTTCCGCAGCCTGGCGGGCGGTTGAATGGCCGCGTTCGCGGGCACGGTCGGCCATCGAGTCATCATAAGTCGCTTCGTGATACACCGTGTCGACTCCGCTGATGTCAGCCGCTACCCGCGGGTCCATCATCGTGTCGCTGCAATAGGCATAGCTCACCGACGGATCGGCCGGAGAGGTCAGAAGCGCGTTGGGAATCACCGAGCCGTCTTCTCTGACGAAATCGGCACCCTCCTTGACAGCCTGAAGCATGGCTATGGGTATATTGTGGAATTTCACCATATCGCCGCGCAGATGGCGCAGTTTTGGTTTCTCGCGGAAGATGAAGCCCGTGCAGGGGGTGCGGTGGTAGAGCGGAAAAGTCTCCACGGTCAGACCGCCGTCTTCATAGACGATGCGGCGTTCGCCCTCTTCAATCACGTCATAGATGATCTCAAACGGAGAGTTGCGGTTGAAAAAATCCATCCACTCTTTCATGAGCCTTGCGCCGTCGCGGAAGATGTGGATTGTCACCGAACCGCTCACCTCGTGGAGCGCCATTGTGGAAAGCAATCCCGGCAGGCCGAAAAGATGGTCGCCGTGGAGATGCGAGATGAAGATATGGTTCAGGCGCGAGAACTTCAGCCCCATGCGCCGGAACTGCGACTGCGCGCCCTCGCCGCAATCTATCATAAAAAGTTTGTCACGAAAATTCACAACCTGACACGACGGCTGGTGCCGCGCCGTGGGCGTTGCAGAACCGCATCCGAGAATATTGATCTGAAACTTTGCCATTACAGCAGCAAATTTAAGGAAATAAATCGAATTTGCGCCATCTGTCGAGTTTAATTCGGCTTAAATTCAACCTCCGCCCGGCAAAAACATCCGCCTCTCCCCCAGCCCTGCTGACGCGCGTCATTCAAATCACGCCTTATTTATAGGTGAAATATCAACGATTTATTGTAACTTTGCACGGCTAAAAAGCCTTCTAAACTTTCATATCATACAGATATCTAATTACTCATGAGTTCTTCTAAACAAGCTCCGCTGCTGTCGCGCGACGGCGTAAGCCTTCTCTTGCCCTTTATCATCATCACCTCATGTTTCGCCCTCTGGGGCTTTGCAAATGACATTACCGGTCCGCTGGTCAAAGCCTTTTCAAAAATTTTCCGCATGAGCGTCACCGAAGGCGCACTTGTCCAGGTGGCCTTCTACCTCGGCTATTTCTGCATGGCCTTCCCCGCCGCTCTGTTCATCCAGCGCTATTCCTACAAAGCCGGTGTGCTTCTTGGGCTCTCGCTCTACGCCGTCGGCGCCGCCATGTTCATCCCCGCCCAGATGGCCGGGTTCTATTATCCCTTCCTTGTCGCTTATTTCATCATGACCTGCGGCTTGTCTTTTCTTGAGACGAGCTGTAACCCCTATATCTACTGCATGGGACCGGAAGAAAGCGCCACCCGGCGCCTGAACCTCGCCCAGGCTTTCAACCCGATCGGAGCACTGGCAGGCATGTATGTGGCCATGCACTTTGTGCAGGAACGGCTTCATCCGCTCGACACCGCCGAGCGCGCCCTGCTCTCGCCCGAAGAATTCGAACAGGTCAAAAGCGATGACCTGTGGGTGCTCATCCAGCCCTACATCTATATAGCCGCCGTGCTCGTGGCCATCATCATACTCGTGCGCCTGCTCAAGATGCCGAAGGCCGGCGACACCCGTTCGAGCAAGAAACTCTCTACCGCCCTCGGCGAACTGGTCAGAATCAAAAACTACCGCGAAGGTGTCATAGCCCAGTTCTTCTATGTAGGCGCCCAGGTGATGTGCTGGACTTTCATCATCCAGTATGGCACTCACGTCTTTATGTCAGAAGGCATGGACGAACGCAGCGCCGAAATCCTTTCGCAGAAATTCAACATCGCGGCCATGATCTGCTTCACCTGCAGCCGCTTTGTATGCACATGGTTCCTGAAATACATTGCCCCCGGACGCCTGCTTTCAATTCTCGGCATCCTGGCGGCCATTTTCTCTGTCGGCGCCATAGTGATGACCGACCGCTCAGGCGTCTACTGCCTCGTAGGCATCAGCGCCTGCATGTCGCTCATGTTCCCCACCATCTACGGCATAGCCCTTCGCGGGCTCGGCGACAATGTCAAATTCGGCAGCGCCGGACTTATCATGTCGATTCTCGGCGGCTCGGTGTTCCCCCCGCTCCAGGCCCTTGTCATCGACTCCGGAGTGACCGCCGGCGGACTTCCATCGACCAATCTCTCATTCGCCATTCCTCTGATCTGCTTCATAGTCATCACAGCATACGGAACCCGCGCCTATCGCCGCGCACACTCCGGCGAAGCTGAATAAGAACCACACCACACTACCTTCACCCCCTATCCTATCCATCATCACCATGACAAAAAAACTGCTGTCACTTCCGCCCAACCTCGTGGGCTGTTTCCATAAAATCACCGGGCTTCCGGATTCGGACTACTTCTGCACATCAGACCCCATCGGCCACCGCCTCGGCAGTGGCGGCGGCACCACCTGGATACTCGAAGAATGCCACCGGGCCTCCGAATCATCAGCCGAGCCCTTCGAAAACTGGCTTGCCGGCCAGAAACGCATCATACTCCACGCCGGAGGACAGAGCCGCCGCCTCCCCTCCTACGCACCCTCAGGCAAGATTCTCACCCCTGTCCCCGTGTTCCGCTGGGAGCGCGGACAGTCCATCACCCAGACCCTGCTTGACCTCCAGCTGCCTCTCTACGAACGCATCATGGACGCCGCTCCGGCCAACGTCCACACCATGATTGTCAGCGGCGATGTCTATATCCGCGCGGCCGCCCAGCTCCCCCCGGTGCCTGAAGCCGACGTGGTCTGCTATGGCCTCTGGCTCGACTCATCCATTGCCAAAGACCACGGCGTTTTCTACAGCACCCACTCCGCACCCTCGATTCTCGACCGAATGCTGCAGAAACCCTCAGTCGACACTCTCAACTCACTCCTGCAGACCGGCTACTACCTGACCGACATAGGCGTATGGCTTCTGAGCGACCGTGCCGTGGAACTCCTGCGCCGACGCAGCCGCGACGCCGAGGGAGCTCTCCGCGAATATGACCTCTACTCAGACTTCGGATGCGCTTTAGGCACCAATCCCGGCGTCTCCGATCCGGAACTGAGCCAGCTCAAAGTAGCCATAGTCCCCCTGCCGGGCGGAGAGTTCTACCACTACGGCACCGGACGCGAGATGATCAGCTCCACCCTCGCCGTGCAGAACATTGTCAACGACCAGCGCGAGATCATGCACCGAGACCGCAAGCCCCATCCGTCAATCTTTGTCCAGAACTCCGAAGCCGGCATAAAATTTACCTCGGCCAACACCAACATCTGGATTGAAAACAGCTGCATAGGCTCCGGATGGCAGCTCACCTCTGACCACATCCTCACAGGCATACCTGAAAACGACTGGCAGTTGGCTCTCACCCCCGGCCAGTGCATTGACATAGTCCCCGTGGGCGATACCGGATTCGCCGTGCGCGTCTACGGCATCGACGACAAATTTGCCGGCGAAGAGCAGACCCATCCGCGCTTCCCCATCGTCAGCGACATAGCCGAAATGGGCCGCGTCATCAAAGCCATGCTCGCCGGAGAATCCGACCTCTCGGCCTACGAACTGATCAGCGCCGAACGCATCTCCGACATAGCCCGCCTGGACCGCCTCGTGGACCAGCGCCGCAGATTCCGCAGAGCCAACCGCGAAGCCCTCGCCGCCAATCACCGCCACAGCGTCTTCTATCAGAGCGACCTGCGCGAAGCAGCCGAAGCCTTTGCCAATGACTCCCTGAAGATGCCCGCACCGCTCGCCGATGACGAACCGCTGATCACCCGCATCAGCGACTCGATGTTCCGCGCCGAGATCAGCAGACTCACCGGCGCCGACCCGCAGGCCCATGAAGAGCGCGCCTTCTCGCTCCTGCGCGAAGGTCTCACCCGCACCGTGCTCGAACACAAAGAACTCCCCCGGCGCGACGTCTGCTCCGACCAGATTGTCTGGAGCCGCTCGCCGGTGCGCATCGACATAGCCGGAGGCTGGACCGACACCCCGCCGTTCTGTTTGATGGAGGGTGGCAACGTGATCAACTTCGCCATCGAGCTCAACGGCCAGCAGCCGCTCCAGGCCTACGTGCGTCCTTGTCCGGAACCCCACATCATCTGCCGCAGCATCGACCTCGGAGCCGAAGAAATAATCGAATCTTTTGACGGCATCCTCGACTTCCACCGCGTGGGCAGCCCCTTCTCCATCCCAAAGGCCGCACTCGCGCTCGCCGGATTCCACCCACGTTTCTGCAGCGTCAGCTACCCCTCTCTGCGCGACCAGCTCCTCGACTTCGGCTCAGGACTGGAAATCACCCTCTTCTCAGCCATCCCCGCAGGCAGCGGTCTGGGCACAAGCAGCATCCTCGCGGCCACAGTGCTCGGCGCCCTCAGCGACTTCTGCGCCCTGGCCTGGGACAAAAACGAGATCTGCAAGCGCACTCTCGTGCTCGAACAGCTCCTGACCACCGGCGGCGGCTGGCAGGACCAGTACGGCGGAGTGATCGGCGGAGTCAAACTGCTCCAAAGCACCAAGGGTTTTGACCAGAACCCGGCAGTCAACTGGCTCCCAGACACCGTGTTCACCGATCCCGGCTATTCAGCCTGCCACCTGCTTTACTACACAGGCATCACCCGCACCGCCAAAGACATTCTCGCCGAAATTGTCCGCAACATGTTCCTCAACGAAGGGAAACAGCTGCGCCTGCTGCGCCACATGAAAGCCCACACGCTTGAGATGTTCGACGCTATCCAGCGCTGCAACTTCGAGCGCATGGGGCGCCTGATCCGCGACACCTGGTCACAGAACATGGCTCTTGACAGCGGCACCAACCCGCCGGCAGTCGAGGCCATCACCCGCCGCATCGACGATTTCTGTCTCGGCTACAAGCTCCCCGGAGCCGGTGGCGGTGGCTATCTCTACATGGTGGCAAAAGATCCGGAAGCCGCCGCACGCATCCGTCAGACACTGAATGCCGACCCGCTCCGTCCCAACGCCCGCTTCGTCGACATGTCGCTCTCACGCTCCGGTCTGACCGTGACCCGCAGCTGACAACATCCATTAGCCCCACGATATTCAGCCTCGGAAAGGCAGGTTCGCAGACAGATCTGTCAACCTGCCTCTCCGAGGCTGATTATTTAGATCTCTCTTGAAGCACCTGAAAAGGCACTCCGGCATCTGACCGTCAGTAAAATTTCAGCATAGCCTCAACAGCTTCATTTTTAGCGTTTTTAACAATAGTCATTAGGTTTTGGAGCCTATTTTGTTGGGCATAGGCGAAAAATTATTTAAATTTGCACTTATTTCCCGCCCCTACGGCCGGAAAACAAGCTCAATTTACACCTTAATATATATAAGCAAAGTAAAATCAAAATCATCAATATATGAATGTCCTTGAACTCAGTGAACAAGAGATCGTACGTCGAGGCAGTCTTGACGAAATGCGCCGCCGTGGCATAGACCCCTTCCCCGCAGCCGAATTTCCGGTCAGCGGCTACTCCGACGAAATTAAAGAAACCTTTGCAGACGACGCCCCCCGCCGCGATGTGGCCATCGCAGGCCGAATCATGGGCCGCCGCATCATGGGCAAAGCCTCTTTTCTCGAACTTCAGGACTCCAAAGGCCGCATACAGGTCTATGTGAACCGCGACGAAATCTGTCCGGGCGAAGACAAAGACCTCTACAATGTGGTGTTCAAGAAACTCCTTGACATCGGTGACTTTGTAGGCATCAAAGGCTACGTGTTCCGCACCCAGACCGGCGAGATCTCGGTCCACGCCCAGGAACTGATTGTGCTCGGCAAGTCACTGCGCCCGCTGCCCATCGTGAAGGTGAAAGACGGCGTGACCTACGACGCTTTTGACGATCCCGAACTCCGCTACCGTCGCCGCTACGTTGACCTCATTGTCAACGACGGCGTGAAAGATATCTTCGTAAAGCGCACCAAAGTGCTCAACTCAATGCGCAAGTTCTTCAATGACCACGGCTACATGGAGGTAGAGACCCCGATTCTCCAGTCGATAGCCGGCGGAGCAAGCGCCCGTCCCTTCATCACCCACCATAACTCCCTCAACATGGAGCTCTACATGCGTATCGCCACCGAGCTTTACCTCAAGCGCCTCATTGTAGGCGGTTTTGACGGAGTTTATGAAATAGGCAAGAACTTCCGCAACGAGGGCATGGACCGCACCCACAATCCGGAATTCACCTGCATGGAAATCTATGTGGCCTACAAGGACTACAACTGGATGATGGAATTCACCGAAAAGCTCGTTGAGACCATCTGCCTCGAAGTCAACGGCACCACAGAGATCAAGGTGGGCGACAACATGATCAGTTTCAAGGCCCCCTTCCGCCGCGTCACCATGACCGACGCCATCAAGGAGCACACCGGAATAGACATCACCGGCATGACCGAAGAGCAGCTCCGCGAAGCCGCCACCTCGCTCGGCATCGAAGTAGACGAGACTATGGGCAAAGGCAAGCTCATCGACGAAATCTTCGGCGAGAAGTGTGAAGGCAGCTACATACAGCCCACCTTCATCATCGACTACCCCATCGAGATGTCGCCTCTGACCAAGAAACACCGCGAGAACCCCGAACTGACCGAACGCTTCGAGCTGATGGTCAACGGCAAGGAACTCGCCAACGCCTATTCGGAGCTTAACGACCCGATTGACCAGTATGAACGATTCGTAGAGCAGATGAAGCTTGCCGACAAAGGCGACGACGAAGCGATGATCATCGACCAGGACTTTGTGCGCTCTCTCGAATACGGCATGCCCCCCACTTCAGGAATGGGCATGGGCATCGACCGCCTCGTCATGCTGATGACCGGCCAGAGCACCATCCAGGAAGTGCTCTTCTTCCCGCAGATGCGCCCCGAAAAGGTGCAGCGCCGCGATAAGGAGGAAGCCTTCACCGCCCTCGGCGTTCCCGCCGAATGGGTAGCGCCCCTCTACAAGGCCGGAGTCTACACCGTAGAACTTCTCTCGGCCCAGAGCGCCGGAAAACTCCACCAGGAACTCTGCGGCATCAACAAGAAATTCAAACTCGGTTTCAAAGCTCCCCTCGTCGACGAAATCGAACAGTGGATAGCAGCCGCCACACCCGCGGCAGGCGAATAACAGACTCCACACTCATTCGACCCTGACAATAAAATCATTTCGCGCATACTCATGGCATTCAACAAAATAGCAGTGATGGGCGGCGGGAGCTGGGCTACAGCGCTCGCCAAGCTCCTCCTGCGCAACTGTGACTCCATACTCTGGTATATGCGGCGCGATGACCGTATCGACGACTTCAAAAAGCTCGGCCATAATCCCGCTTACCTCACCGACGTCCAGTTTGACGTCACACGGATTGAATTTTCAAGCGACATAAACTACGTATGCTCCCAGGCTGACACTCTGCTGATGGTCATGCCTTCGCCATACTTCAAAACCCATATCAACAAAATCACCACCGACATATCCGACAAACACATCGTCTCGGCTGTCAAGGGCATAGTGCCCGGCGACAACGAGATCATCTCGGATTTCGTCGTCCACCATTTCGGGGTGAAGCCCGAACACGTGCTGGTGGTGGCCGGCCCCTGCCATGCAGAGGAAGTGGCCCTCGACCGGCCGAGTTTTCTGACCGTAGGCTGTCATGACGTAGCCAACGCCGAACTCTTCGGCAAGCTACTCACCTCGCCCAACACCCGCGCCATACCATCAAGCGACGTGGAAGGCATCGAATATGCGGCCGTGCTGAAAAACGTCTACTCCATAGCCGCCGGAATTGTCCACGGCATGAAAGGAGGCGACAATTTACTCGCCATGCTCGTCAGCAACGCTATCCGCGAGATGGAACGTTTCATTGACGAAGTATGCCCCCGCCCGCGCTGCATCTGTGACTCGGTCTATCTCGGCGACCTGCTGGTGACGGCCTACTCACGCTTCTCCCGCAACCACAATTTCGGTTCCATAATAGGCAAAGGCTACTCCGTGTCGACCGCAAGGATGGAGATGGAGCAGACAGCCGAAGGCTACTACGGCACAAAGTGCATAAAGGAAATCAACAAGCGCTACGGGGTTGAAATGCCGATCCTTGACGCCGTCTACGATGTGCTTTACCGCCACGCCAATGCCGAACGGTCAATCAGATCGCTCGGAAAATGGTTTATATAAATAAGCGGGTGCTGCTGACAGTGCCCCCTGCAACTGAGTTCTTACCAATTAAAAAATAAAATAGCATGAAGACCTTACATGTTGACATCAAAGACGTCCTCGGCACAGTGAGCCAGGACGAGATCAATAAGCTCGATGCGAATGCCGCAAGCGCGCTCGACAAAGTTCTCAACGGAACCGGAGCCGGCAGCGACTTCCTCGGCTGGGTCAACCTCCCGACGGAAACCACCGACGCTCTCCTTGACGACATCGTGGCCACAGCCGAAGCACTCCGCCGCGACTGTGACACAGTGGTAGCCATCGGCATCGGCGGCTCTTATCTCGGAGCAAAAGCCGTGATCGAAGCTCTCAGCGACAGCTTTGCCGCATACCGTCCCGCAGAACAGGGCAACCCCAAGGTGCTCTTCGCAGGCCAGAACATCGGCGAAGACTATCTCTATGAACTCCAGGACTATCTCAAAGACAAACGCTTCGGCATCATCGTGATCTCAAAGAGCGGAACAACCACCGAACCGGCCATCGCCTTCCGTCTGCTCAAAGAACAGCTCGAACGCCAGCTCGGTCTTGAAGAAGCCCGCAAGCGCATCGTAGCCATCACCGACGCCCAGCGTGGCGCTCTCCGCCGCCTCGCTACCGAAGAAGGCTACAAGACTTTCGTCATCGCCGACAACGTGGGCGGCCGCTACTCGGTGCTCACCCCCGTGGGCCTGCTCCCCATCGCAGTGGCCGGTTTCGACATCCGCGCTCTCATCGACGGTGCGGCAGAAATGGAAAAGATGACCAACTCGGCCGATGCTTCGAACCCCGCATACCTCTATGCCGAAACCCGCAACGCCCTCTATCAGGCCGGCAAGAAGACCGAGATCCTCGTGAACTACAACCCCAAACTCCACTTCTTCGGCGAATGGTGGAAGCAGCTCTACGGCGAAAGCGAAGGCAAGGACCATCTGGGCATTTTCCCCGCCGCTGTCGACAACTCCACCGACCTCCACTCGATGGGTCAGTGGATTCAGGAAGGCGAACGCACCATCTTTGAAACCGTGATCTCTGTTGGCGAAAGCAAGCACGAAAAACTCATTCCCTCTGACGAGGCTAACCTCGACGGTCTCAACTACATCGCCGGCAAACACGTAGACGAAGTAAACAAGATGGCCGAACTCGGCACTCGTCTGGCTCACGTTGACGGCGGTGTTCCCAACATCCTTGTGACCATCCCCGCCCTCGAAGAGAAATATCTCGGCCAGCTCATCTACTTCTTTGAAAAAGCCTGCGGCATCAGCGGCTATATTCTCGGCATCAACCCCTTCAACCAGCCCGGCGTGGAAGCCTACAAGCGCAACATGTTCGCTCTCCTCGAAAAACCCGGCTACGAAAAAGAAACCGAGGCCATCAAAGCCCGCATCTGATAAAGTAACATAGCAGGTAGCCTCCTGCATCAGCAGGAGGTCACTTCAATCCATAAAAAACTCGTCCGGCAGACACAATTGTCAGCCGGACGAGTTTTTTATCATTCAGTTCCGGAGCGGACTTCAACAGTCCTCCGGACATGGTGCTGTTACGATTCCTCTTCAGGCTCAGCCATACGGCAGAGGAGGAAAGTCTTGCCGTTGTAGACGAAATCGAGCAGATTCATGGTGTGGAGTCTGACCACTATATCCTCGGCCGTCGAGCGCGACACCTTTGCCGCAAGCATGAACTCCTCAACGGTGACCGGCCCGTCGGCAATCATGCCTGCAAGCCGGCTTTCCGACTCGCTAAGCGATATCAGCACCCCCTCGGTCTCGGAAGAGGCAGCCTCCCAGGCCCGCACCATAAGCGGCGTAGCCGAGATATTCTCGTCCTTGACCCTGTAATAGGCATGGGCCGATCCGTCAGCCTCCATCACAAGCACCGGCCGGCGCTGCGCGCGGTCAATCTCGATGCGCAACACCGTCTTCTCTTCCTCAGCCTTGAAAGCCGTGACGCGGATTTCCTGCGGAGGACGGCAATACATCTCGGCAGCCTGCTCGATGACAAAGATGTCTTCCTCGTTTCTGACACCGGCCACCACGCCGTTGTCTTTCACCCCCACAAGCAGACGGCCGCCGTCTCTGTTGGCAAAGGCCGATATGCTGCGGGCTATCTTACGGGCATCCGAGATGGCGAATTTGAAATCCTGGTGCTCATGCTCGCCCTCTTCGATCAGACGGGCTATGTAATATTTACCCTTGATCCCTTTCAGGTCTTTCATCACTGAGGGTAGACAAGGTTTTCAGGTTTCAGACAGCAGATCACCTCGTCGAGATAACGGCGGGCAGCCTTGCGGGCAGCCTCAAGATCCATGAACGACCAGTTGCCGCAGTCACGCGGTGTGGCTCCCGGCACCTCGCCTTCAAAGGAGCTTACAAACTCCATTGTCTCGCGTATCAGACCGGTGATTTCAGCCGATTCGAGCCGGCCCTGCAGAATCAGATAGTTGCCGGTGCAGCAGCCCATAGGCCCCCAGTAGACCACCCGGTCTTTCCACTGCGGATGGTTGCGCAGAAAGGTGGCCGCAAGATGCTCCATAGCATGCAGCGCCTCAGGCGCGAGAGCCTCCTCGCAGTTGGGCTCGGTCATTCGTATGTCAAAAGTAGTGAGCACATCGCCTGAGGGGGTGACATCGCGGCGCGACACATAGATGCCCCGCTGCAGACGGTTGTGGTCAATCGTAAAGCTTGCTATTTTTTCCATAAGTAAGTCTTAAGAGATTGTTTTCAGAATCGTCGACGGATCACAATGAAGCAAGAATCTCGCTCACTGCTGCAAACGACTTCTGCGGAGCTTCAGTCCAAAAATCCTCATACTGGCTCGAATTGTCATGCGAAGTCCAGGGGGAGTCACTAATCACACGGAGACACATGAACGGCACCTGGCGCAGACAGCAGGCCTGGGCTATGGCGGCCGACTCCATGTCGACGGCCTTCACCTCCGGAAAATGCGAGCGGATAGAGTCGATCTCCTCCTTGCGGCTTATGAACAGCTCGCCGGAAGCAATGAGTCCCTTCTTCGCTCCGCTTTTTTCCGCAACAGCCGGCACCTCGGCCGGGAAAAGACGCGGACAGCCGGGCACATGGCCCCACTCCTCGCCTATGCACCAGAAATCATGATGCGCGAGAGAATCGGCCACCACTATATCCATCACCCGGATGTCATCGCCGGCGCCTGCCGCTACTCCGGTGTTGATCACAAGATCAGGAGAGAAAGCGTCGATCAGGCTCACGGCACCGATAGCCGCGTTGACCTTGCCTATGCCACACTGCATCACGGCAATGTCATTGCCGCCTATGCGTCCGCGGTGGAGGGTGACCGCACCGCGGGTTTCTACAGTCGCTTCGGAGAGAAGGGGTAATATCATGGCCAGCTCTTTGCTCATGGCCACTATAATGCCAATTTTCATAAGTTACTTAGAGATTGTTGTTTCAGTTTCTGATTTTTCCCGGGGAGAGTCAGAGCCGAAAGCTCCCAGAGGAGATAGAGAGGCAGGAAGACCACCATCAGGGTGAATGGATCGCCCGTCGGGGTTATGACTGCCGCCGCCACAAGAAGCGCCACCACGGCATGTCTGCGGTAACGGTTGAAAAGTCCGCGGCTGACAATTCCGGCCTTGCCCAGCAGCCATGCCACCAGGGGCAGTTCGAACACAATGCCCATCACGAGAATCAGCATCATGAAATTGTCCATATAGGAATCGAGCGAAATCTGATTGGGAATCAGTGAACTCAGCTGATAGTCTGCAAGGAAGCGCAGAGTCAGTGGAAACACAAGGAAGTAGCCGGTGGCAACACCTAAGAAAAACATCAGGTTCCCGGCTAAAAACGCACCTCTCGCCCCGCGCTTCTCCTCCTCGTAAAGCCCAGGAGCGATGAAGCCCCAGAGCAGCCACACACAGAGCGGAAAAGCAAGCACTACCGCCAGCCAGAAGGAGGTTGACATGTGGATGAAAAACTGCGAAGCCAGACGGATGTTGATCAGATGCACTTCGAAATCGCCGCCGCTCCCACCCGGCATCAGTGACCCCACGGAAAGGCAGTCAAGCCACCGGTAGAGTATGAAGTCGCCGCGACATGGAGCCAGGATCACAGAATCGAAAATGTGGGGCATGGCCGCAAACAGCACGACCGTAAGCACGACAATGACGGCCGCCATGCGGAGCAGCACTCCGCGCAGGGCCTCGGCGTGATCCCAGAATCCCATTTCGCCGCTCACTTTTCAGCAGCGCTTTTGTCGGAATTGTCGGTCGTATTATCTTTGATTTCGCTGACGGCGTCATTCATGCCCTGTTTGAACTGGCTGATGCCCTTGCCCATGCTGCGGGCGAGTTCGGGAATGCGCTTGGCGCCGAAAAGCAGAAGCACCACCACGAGAATCACTATGATCTCTCCGGTGCCGAGATTGAAAATGCAGGGTGTCATTCTGATATTTGGGTTTTCTGCAAAGTTAGTGATTTTTTTGCTGCAAATCTGTTTAAAACCCCTCACCGCAGACTCCGCTGATGTTAAAAATGGTTTTTGAACCTTAACTAATCAATAGAAAAGCGTAACTTTGCACTCTCAAACCAATCATATTCAAACGAATTCAAATTCACGACAATTCAATGAAAGCTTACGTATTCCCCGGTCAGGGCGCCCAGTTCGTAGGAATGGGCAAAGACCTCTATGAAAGCAATGAAGTAGCCAAGGAAATGTTCGAGAAGGCAAACGAGATCCTCGGCTTCCGCATCACCGACCTGATGTTTGCAGGCACTGACGAAGACCTCCGTCAGACCAAAGTGACCCAGCCCGCCGTATTCCTCCACTCTGTGATCCTCGCCAAGACACTCGGCGAAGACTTCCAGCCCTCTATGGTAGCCGGTCACTCTTTAGGTGAATTCTCGGCACTCGTAGCCGCCGGCGCCCTCAGCTTCGAAGACGGCCTCCGTCTGGTAGCCGCCCGTGCCCGCGCCATGCAGAAAGCCTGTGAGCTGAAGCCCTCCACAATGGCTGCCGTTATCGCCCTCCCCGACGAAAAGGTTGAGGAAATCTGCGCCTCGATTCCCGGAGTGGTTGTCTGCGCCAACTACAACTGCCCCGGCCAGCTCGTGATCTCAGGTGAAGAAGAAGCCATCGACGCAGCCTGCGAGAAACTCAAGGAAGCAGGTGCAAAGCGCGCCATGCGCCTCAAGGTAGGCGGTGCCTTCCACTCTCCCTGCATGGAACCTGCCCGCGCCGAACTCGCCGAAGCCATCGCTGCGACTGAATTCCACAACCCCGCGGTGCCCGTCTACCAGAATGTCGACGCCAAGCCCCACACCGATGCTGCTGAGATCAAGGCCAACCTCGTGGCCCAGCTGACCGCTCCCGTGCGCTGGACTCAGAGCGTGCAGAACATGATCGCCGACGGTGCCGACGAATTCATCGAAGTCGGACCCGGCAAGGTGCTCCAGGGCCTCGTTGCCAAGATCAACCGCGAAGTAGCCACCTCAGGCCGTCAGTAAGCCACACCCGATCGGGCCTCACTCCGGAGCCTGAGATGAACCTCATCGGGGCGCTGTGTGTTTTTCAGTAAACACACAATCATAGAAATCTCAGATTATGATCACGCTTCGACAATCGGCAGCCGCGACGCAGACAGCGCCAAAGGCCAGGCCGAAAAAAGAATGTTCACTCAGCTTCAAGCCTTTGCGCATAGCAGACATCGACACTCTGCGTCCGTTGCTCGCGCAGGCATGTTGCCGCACATGCGACTTCACCGTAGGCGGCACATTCATGTGGCTCGAATACTTCGACTACTCATACTGCATATTCAATGACACACTTTTCATCAAAGGTGTCACTGAAGACGATGTAAGCCGACCGGCTTTCTCAATCCCCGTGGGCAAAATGGGGATTGAGGAGTCGGTCGCTCTTTTACGTGAATACTGCGCCGCCACAGGCTGCCGTCTCATTTTCTCGGCCGTCCCGGAAGCCTTCGTGGCCCCGCTCAAAGCCCTCGGCGCAAGAAGTGTCAGACAGCTTGCCGACTGGAGCGACTACCTCTACGAGGCCTCGGCCCTCGCCACCCTTTCAGGCAAGAAATTAGGCAAGAAACGCAACCATGTCAACCGTTTCGAAGCCGAAAATCCCGGCTACACCTTCGAACCGCTGACCCCGGAACTGATACCCGCGGTCAAAGAATTTTTCCTTGCACGTCACCTTCCGCTGTCAAAACCGGCGCTTGCCGACATTGAGCGCGAGCAGGTGATGCAGGTGCTCTCCACCCCCGGCCTCTTCGGCTTCGAGGGCGCAGTGCTCTCCACCCCGGCCAACGGCATAGTAGCATTCACCCTCGGCGAAGTCAAGGGCGACACCCTCTTTGTCCACATCGAAAAAATGGACCATGAAGTCAACGGAGCCGGCGAGACCGTCAACAAGCTCTTCGCCGAAATGATGACCGGGCGCCATCCCGGCCTCATCTACATCAACCGCGAGGAAGACGTTGGCGATCCGGGTCTGCGCCACGCCAAAGAATCATACCACCCCGCAGAACTTCTGACCAAATACAACGTGATATTCTGATCATTCCGTCAGGGCAACTCTGAAAAAATCGCATTCGCCCAAATCGCGGCGGTCTCAGAGATTGTCTAAATTTATATGATACGGATTTTGAGAAGAATTGTCGTATGGATTTTTGCTTGTGATGAGGGAGCGTAGCCGTAGCTACGTGACCGAAGAATAAGTAAAAAGACACCGACAAGACACTCAAAAGCAAAGTGATATAAATTTTAGACAATCTCTAACATACCGCGTAATTTTGAAGAGTTACTTATTATGCTTAACTTTGCTCCGCAACTGTTAAGAAGCCTCATAATGATCAACTATTATCACCATCCCGAACCATTCAGCCTTGAACTCGGCGGACGGCTCGATGCCCTCCGCATAGCATATCACACTTATGGCACACTCAATGCCGACAAAAGCAACGTCGTCTGGGTGTGCCATGCTCTTACCGGCAACAGCGACGTGCAGGACTGGTGGCCTCACACCGTGGAGGAAGGCAAATTCCTCGATCCGGCCGACAATTTCATAATCTGCGCCAACATTCTCGGATCGCCCTACGGCACCACTGCCCCGCTCCACACCAATCCCGCCACCGGCGCCCCCTACTACAAAGATTTCCCGCCCTACACCATCCGCGACATTGTCAACGCCCACCGCGTCCTGGCCGAAGCGCTCGGCATAGGCCGGATCAAGGCGCTGGTAGGCTGCTCTGTAGGCGGTTTCCAGGCCATTGAGTGGGCCGTGATGGAACCCGACCGCTTCGAACGGCTCGTGCTGATGGCCACTGACGCCATAGCCACACCCTGGACCATAGCCATCGACGAGACAATGCGCATGAGCATCGAAGCCGACCCGACCTTCGGCGATCCCGACCCTCTGGCCGGACGCAAAGGCCTTGCCGCCGCCCGCGCCATCGGCCTGCTGAGCTATCGCGGATACTACGGCTACAATCTCACCCAGAAAGATGTCGAGGAACTGCCCGAAGTGCACCGCGCGTCGAGCTACCAGCAGTATCAGGGCGAGAAACTCTGCCGCCGCTTCGATGCCTACTCCTACTATGCCATTCTGAAAGCCTTTGACACCCACGACGTGGGCCGCGGCCGCGGAGGCCTCGATGCCGCTCTCAAGCGCATCAAGGCCCGCACCCTCGTTGTAGGTCTCGAAACCGACATCGTGTTCCCTCCCCGCGAGATGCAGGAACTCTGCTCCAAGATTCCCGGTGCCGTCTACGGCGAGATCCACTCTCCCTTCGGCCACGACGGCTTCCTTGTGGAATACAATCAGCTCAACAACCTCCTGCTCCCATTCATCAAAAACTAAGAGGGTGTTTCTCAATAACTGTTAAAGCCCAAAACCGGCCTGAGGCCGCCCCTTTTTCACATACACTCATGACCCGGACCACCAAAGGATATATTCTTGGTGCGGTTGCTGCTGTGAGCTACGGCACCAACCCGCTCTTCGCCGTCCCGCTCTATGAACTTGGGATGGGTGTCTCCTCCGTACTCTTCTACCGCTATCTGTTTGCCACAATCATACTCGGCACCATCATGCTCATCCGCGGCGACAGCTTCCGGCTCGCCCGCCGCGACCTGCCGCTGATGGTGCTCCTCGGCATCTTCTTCGCCATGTCGTCCGTGCTGCTGTTCGAGGCTTACAGATATATGGACGTAGGCCTTGCCTCCACGCTGCTCTTTGTCGAGCCCGTTTTCATAGCACTGATACTCTGGATCTTCTTCCACGAACGCATCTCGCTGTGGACCCTCATCTCCATAGCCATCTGCCTCACCGGAGTAGTCTTTCTGTGCAATCCGGGCGAAGGCGCACATGTGACAGCCACAGGTGTCACCCTCGTCATACTCTCGTCACTGGCCTATGCGCTCTACATGGTGATGATCAACAAGAGCCGCATACGCCATCTCTCAGGCTCCACTCTCACCTTCTACTCACTGCTCTTCGGCATGATTGTCTTTGCCGTGCGCACCGACGGCTTCACCGAAGTGCAGCCTGTGCCCTCCGGACTGCTCCCCTGGGCCTGTGTGGCGGGCATCTCGATTGTCCCCACCATAGTCTCGCTGCTGACAGTAGCCATATCAATCCAGTGCATCGGCTCGGTTCCGGTCTCCATTCTTGGCGCTCTCGAACCTATCACCGGAGTAATGTTTGGAGTGGCACTCTTCGGCGAAATCCTGACTGTAAGAGCCTCGATCGGAATTGTGCTCATCATCCTCGCCGTCATCGTGCTCATTCTCTCCGGCCGCCGGCAACACTCCTGACACATCCCTACTGCTCCGGACCATCATCTGAAACCGGAAACACCCAATAACAAACGGAGGCCGCGCCTGAGTTGAATTCAGACGCGGCCTCTGTATTATAGATTGATGCTATGGGCTGATGTGGTCTTTACTTCTTGGGGAATGTGTTCTGCCAGCCTTCATTCTGTGTCACACCGAATCCGGCATTGATCTCATCAGCAGGGATGGGATAAACACAGTCAGAGATCTTGAAACCGGTGATTGCCCAGTCGATTTCAGGATAAGAAACATTGTCCTGAGCAAGATTTGCACTTACATCCCAGCGGCGAAGATCATAGAGACGGTGACCTTCCTGGAAGAGCTCGCGGGCACGTTCGTCCTGAATGAAGCTCATGAGGCCGTCCTTGTCAGAGGGCAGATCGGCAACCGAAGTGATGGCCGGGTTACGCTTTGCAACCACAAGGAGTGCGTTCTGGGCATTGGTGATGTCAGCCGACGAAGAGCGCAGATAGCTTTCAGCCTGGTTGAGATACATCTCAGGAGCATTGATCAGATAGTTTGTGCCGTAAGCCGAGTTTCCACCGAGACCATAGGCTCCGAACTTGCCGCTGCCGAATTCTTCGACACCCTTGTCATTAGTCTTCCAGCTCCACACTGCGCGACGCACGTCACCGTCTGTCATGATTGACTGCAGATATGGAGTGGGGCCATAGCTGTAGGTCGACCAGAGTGTACCGCAGGAGTTTGCGCTCCAGTTGTCGGAAGTATTGATGGCAAGATAGAAGAAGCTTTCAGTGTTGCTGCCTTCACCGTTGTAGAGAGCCTTGTAGGCGGCGGGAGTATAGGCAAGCGCCGGATCTCCTGCTGCGGCGAGCGCCTTCTTGGCTGCGTCAATCGATTCATCGAACTTCTCCATGTAGAGATAAGCGCGTGAGAGAAGACCCCATGCTGCTGCCGGCGACATATAGACACGGTTTTCTTTGGTCTGGCCTGCGAGTTCGAAATAGCTGATTGAAGACTTCAGGTCATTGACAATCGAAGTATAGGCATCGCCTACTGTGCTACGGCTGACCATCGAACCGGCAGCCACAGGCTCGTTGACCACAACGATACCGGGCTGAGCCGAGAAATCCTGACCGTCAACCATCACCTGATGGGCGAACACATTGACAAGCACAAGATTCGCATAGGCGCGAAGCGCATAGGCTTCAGCGAGATACATGTCGAGGTCAGCGATTTCATCTTCGCTGACATTCTCTTTCATGGCCTCACCGGCCTTGATGATTCTGGCGCTGTTGTCAACCACTTTGTAACCATACTCCCAGATGTATGAGAGATAGACGTCAGTCACTGACGGAGTGAACTGGTTGATTGCATTGAAGTGGCTCGACGAACGGTTCCAGTATGCCAGGTCAGATGCAATGTCACCGAATGAGGTGGCATAGTTACCGGCGAAATAGTAACGGTAAAGACTGAAATATGTACCGTTGAGTGCATAGCCGATATTGTTGACGCTGTTAAGGCCGGTCTCTATGTCGATGCCATCATAGATCTTTGAATCCAGGAAGTCATCTCCACAGCTGACCATGCTTCCGCCCAGAAGCAGCATGGCAAGAGCCTTGATATGTAGTTTTTTCATATTTTCCTTTAGTTTGTGAATTATGATTCTTGAAAGATAGAAGATAATTTTAGAATGTCAGCTGGATGCCGCCTGTGAAGGTGAACGCTGCGGGATACTGCCATGCGATCTCACCGTTAGCATAGGTTTCAGGGTTGTAGCCGATGAAATCAGATGCAGTCCAGGTGTGCACATTGTCGAAGCTGGTGTAGATGCGGCACTTAGAGATAAGAGCCTTGCGGGTGATCGAGGCAGGGATAGTGTAGCCGAATGTGATGTTGCTCAGACGGAGATAGTTTCCGCTCATGATCCAGCGTGACGAATAGTTGTCGGAAGAAATTTGGTTGGGGTCGCTGATGATGTACTGCGGATACTTGGCATCAGGATTCTCAGGAGTCCATGAATTTTTAATCATTTCCTTCAGCGGTGTACGGTAGGTGCTCATGTTCCAGCCGGTGAAGTCGTGGCCGGTGTCGATCACCTTGCTGCCGAGGCGATAGTTGAACTGCATGGAGAGGTCAAACCCGTAACCGCGGGCATTGAGGCCGAACGCACCGAACACCTTGGGAGCTGCCGAACCTACATAGCGCTTTTCAGCTGCATTGTAGTCATCGGTAAGCACATTGCTGAGGTCGTTACCGTTCTCGTCTTTTGTTCCTTTGGCATAACGGTAATAAAGAGCCTTACCGGTTTCGCGGTCTACACCTGCATACTCCTGAGTGTAGAACTGAGTGAAGGGACGGCCTTCTTCAAGAAGCTGAAAGGTGTATTCTACAGATCCGTCGGCAAGCTTGAGGATCTTGTTGTCATTCCATGTGAGGTTGGCGAAGAGGCTGACAGTGAGATCACGGCTTGTGTAGGCCACACCGTTGACACCGAATTCAATACCGCGGTTGCGCATCTTGCCGATGTTCTTATAGTATGAATTCATACCGGTGGTCATTGACAGAGGCACCTTGTAGAGAGCATCGGAAGTATCATCGTTGTAGTAGTCAAAAGTGAAGTTCACTCGATTGAAGAGCGAGAGGTCAAAACCTACGTCAAACTTGCGGGAAGTTTCCCATGTGAGATCCGGATTTGAGATCTGAGCGGGAATCATACCGGGAATCTGATTGTAGTTATATCCGGCTGAATAGTATCCGCGGGCTGCATAGAGGTTAGGCAGAGACTGGTTGCCGACAGTACCGTAAGAGATGCGGAGTGCGGCATTGCTGAGCCAGGTGAGATCTTTTGCGAATGATTCCTGTGACAGACGCCACTTGCCGCCGACTGACCAGAAGTTACCCCAGCGGTTGTCAGCGCCGAACACCGATGAACCGTCGCGGCGGAAAGAAGCCGACAGGTAGTAACGGTCGTCATATGAATAGTGGGCATCCATGAAGTATGATGCAAGACGCGATTCGCTGCGGTAATATGAGCTGCCGTTGTCTGTTGCTGCGGTTGTCAGATCGCGCATACCTGAGTCAGCGAATGGGAAGTCAGTGCGTGAATAGAAATCTTCGTGGTAGTCGTAGCGCTGGCATTCCTGACCGAGAAGGAGGTTGATGTCATGCTTGTCGAAAGTCTTGGTCCAGCCGAAAGTGTTGGTCCAGGTAATAGTACTGATACGCTGCTTATATTGTCGGCCGAGACCGTTATAATTCATACCCTGCGGGTTGTAGACGGCACTCCAGTAGTCATAGTCGGTCTGGTCAACGAGGTTGACACCGAGATTTGTCTTGGCCCAGATGCCGAATGGCAGGTCGATGCGAAGCCAGGGATTGGCATTGATGGTCTGGTTTGTCACCTCATAGAGGTTACCGAGTTTTTCGTCATTGACAGCCACAGGGTTGTAGCCTGAAACACCGTAATATGAACCGTCTTCATTGTAGATGGGGTCGATCGGGAGCCATGAAGAGACCGCTCCGGTCAGAGGGTTCGACATTGCGCCAGTTGTCGACTGGCTGAAGTTGTTGTTTTTGCTCCATGAAAGAGAAGCGTTGACACCGGCAGAGAAATATTTATACTTGGTGTCGAGGTTCACACGGCCTGAATAGCGGGTGTTGCCTGAGTTGATCACAATACCTTCTGAATCTACATAGCCGATAGAGGCATAGTAGTTTGTATTGCCGCTTGTGCCGTTGAAGCTGATGTTGTATTCCTGGAAATAACCGGTGCGGGTGACAGCGTCGATCCAGTCGGTGTCGGTCTTGCCGTCCCAGCCGAGAGCGCCGACAAGTTTGTCATACCACTCGTCATACGTACCGCCTCTCAAAGCCACGTAGCCCTTGGTGAACCAGTCCATAGTTTCTGCGGCATTGGCATAATTCATGTTGTGGTTAGCCATCTTGGTCAGACCCTGCTTGATGTCGACATTGAGGTTGAACTTGCCCTCGCCACCCTTCTTTGTGGTGATAACGATCACACCGTTGGCAGCGCGTGAACCGTAGATCGCGGTTGCGGCAGCGTCCTTGAGCACAGTCACGTTCTCGATATCGCTGGGATTGTAGGCAGCCATCGGATCAAAGAAGTTGTTGGACGAGCTGCTGATACCGTCGGCATCAGAATTGACAGGCACACCGTCGATCACATACAGAGGCTGCGAGCTTGAAGAAAGCGAACCGCGGCCACGGATATAGACCGAACCGAATGTACCGGGCGAAGAAGTGGAGTTGTTGTACTGGAAACCGGTGACCGAACCTTCGAGAGACTTCACGAAGTTCACATCAGACTTCTTGTCGATGACCTCACCGTCGAGCACAGAGGCAGCACCTGTAAAGGCAGCCTTGCGCTGAACACCGTAACCGGTAACGACCACTTCGTCAAGAGTGTTGGCATTCTCCATCGAGATCATCATCTGACCGGGAGTGATAGCCACCTCGACAGTCTTCATGCTGATGTAAGAAACCTGAATTTTGGTCACTGATTCGGGAAGGCTCAGAGTGAACTTTCCATCGATGTCAGTAGCGGTACCGATCTTGGTACCCACACCCATGACAGTGGCTCCGATCAGCGGATCACCGTCAGCGGCACTGATCACGGTGCCGGAAACTGTGCGGTTCTGAGCCGCAAGCGTCCCGACTGCCACAACGAGGGCCGTCAGTAGTAGAAACAGCTTTTTCATACCTAATAGTTAAGTAATACGAAATTAGTTAAAGTATAAAATGATGATAATTTTTTAAACAGAGGTGCGGAAAAGTCACTTTTCTGCAGGGGCCTCCCGATTGGGGTTGTTGAGAGAGAGATAGCTTTGTCGGGAAGCGGGGAGCTTCTAATGATGTCGTAATGTCATTATTGGAAACCTTATATGAGATAGAAATAATATGGGGGTGAGGGTGGCTACGCGCCGGCCTCTTGTTTGAGAAACAACTGTGGGAATTAAAGATTTTTTGCACGGATGTTTCAATTCGGTCACAAAAGTAATATTTTTTAGCGTAGCATAGGGTTTGTTTAATGTGAAAGTTTGTTAATTGCGAACTCTATGGCATTAAATCTGTTATTATTCCCACCGAAAAGATGAAAAAGTGAAAGGTTTTGCAGGGCTAAATTTTGGATTTAATCTTATTATTGGCCTTGACGGATCTGAGGCTGCGTCATCGGGTCTTTCTGTGGCTGATGTGGCGGCTATGTTATCCAGCCTCTCCGAGGCAAGCATTTTACTGACTTGACTACCCCAGGCATCGCTCGGCCCTTTGGGCGCTCGCTTACCCTGGGGTTTCGAAAACTCAGTCTCTTCGAGACATTTATTGTCGAACCGGCTCTTAGGGAAGCTATGATTTTATCCGGAGGCCGTCTCGTCGGCCCTGTCTCTGAGAGGCCGTCCGGAAAGGTAAATCGGTGTCCTCGACCGGACACCACATTTGGTTGGATGTCTTTTTCCCCCGACACCTACGCGCATTGCGCTGCGGTGTCAGGGGCTACGAATAAATCGGTGTCCTGTCGGACACCCGCTGACTATAGGTTGTCCGAATCATGCCTTGTCGGACACCTGCTGACCACAGACCGGCCGGAGCCCGCTGACCACAAGCCGTCCGGAGCCTGCTGGCCACATGGCGGCCGGAACCCGCTGACCACAGGCTGTCCGGAGTCTGCATTGGCGGATTCGTCACTGTCTGTGGATCCGGTATAATATACTAAGGTGGTTTGTGATATTTTATTTGAAATAGACGGATAATTGCGTCAATCAGTAGGCAGGTATTGGCGATTTGTGATATTTTGTCGGATTTTATGTAAATTTTCTGCGAATTTATTTGGTGTTTTCAATCAGTATCCGTAATTTTGTCGCGTTGACGCAATGAAGCATCACCAAAGCCACAAATCAATGAAGACTATGATCAGTTTATTCAACAGCAAGTTTTATTGGTGGCGCATCGGTAACAATTATCGATGGCGATGATCTGCGTCCACAGATCAAGAGAATGTAGATTTTAAGGATTTTACAGGCGGCTGTCGATAATCAATCGGCGGCCGCTTCTTTTTTGGGGCTTGCAAAAGACAAGTTTTCATCACGTTTCAGAATCAACAGATACAACAAACTATACATTTTACCCGACAATGAGCACCTATAAGTCTCTGCTTCCGGTTGACGAGGAAGGTTACTATGGCCGTTTCGGCGGCGCATACGTCCCGGAAATTCTTCACAGCAATGTAGAAAACCTGCGCAAGGCTTTCTACCGCTATGTTGACGATGATGATTTCAAACAGGAATTCGACACGCTGATGCGTGACTACGTAGGGCGCCCCTCGCCCCTCTACCGCGCCGGCCGTCTGAGCGAACACTACGGAACAAACATCTATCTCAAACGCGAGGATCTCAACCACACGGGAGCCCACAAGATCAACAATGCCATAGGGTCGGCTCTGCTGGCCCGGAGGATGGGAAAGCACCGCATCATAGCCGAAACGGGTGCCGGACAGCACGGTGTGGCGACTGCGACCGTCTGTGCTCTCATGGGGCTGGAATGTGTGGTCTATATGGGTGCGACTGATGTGGCTCGGCAGCAGCCCAACGTGGAGCGCATGAAAATGCTCGGCGCCAAGGTGGTTCCGGTGATGTCGGGCAACCGCACTCTTAAGGACGCGACCAACGAGGCTATCCGCGACTGGTGCTGCAACCCCGACAGCTTCTATATCATAGGCAGCACCGTGGGGCCGCATCCCTACCCGGAGATGGTGGCCCACTTCCAGTCGGTCATCAGCAGCGAGATCCGCAGTCAGCTGAAAAGTCAGGCTGGCTGCGAGACTCCAGACTATGTGGTGGCCTGTGTGGGCGGAGGCAGCAATGCGGCCGGAGCGTTCTATCACTTCATCAACGAGCCGTCGGTGAGACTCATCGCAGCCGAAGCCGCCGGCCTCGGAGTGGACAGCGGACAGACAGCGGCCACTATCCAGGCAGGTTCGGAGGGCATAATCCACGGCGCCAGGACTCTGGTGATGCAGACCCCCGACGGCCAGATCGAGGAGCCATACAGCATTTCGGCCGGTCTTGACTATCCCGGCATCGGGCCGCTTCATGCCTTCCTTGCCCGGTCAGGCCGTGCGGATGTGCTGGCCGTGACTGACCGCGAGGCTCTCGATGCGGCCATGACCCTCACCCGCCTTGAAGGCATCATCCCGGCTCTCGAAAGCGCTCATACCCTCGCGGTGCTCGACCGCCTGAAGTTCGGTAGCGATGAAATCGTAGTGATTAATGTGTCGGGCCGAGGAGACAAGGACATGAACACATATATGAGAGAACTGAAAATTGAGGGCTGAGAATTTACCACCTATATAATATATAAACTACCGATACAATGAAAAGACTTACCCAATATATGCGCACCATTCCGGCTGATCTTGAAACCCCGGTGGGGATCTATCTGAAAGTGCGCGATCTCTACCCCCAGTCGGCGCTGCTGGAGAGTTCCGACTATCATGCCTCGCAGAATGCCGTTTCCTTTGTCGGGGTAGAGCCGATAGGCAGTTTCAAAGTGGAGAATGAGCAGGTTGTTCTCTCATATCCCGGCGGAGAGGTTGTCAGGAAAGATCTTTCAGACGGAAAGACCGATGTGGTCGACGAACTGCGCGACTACATACGCAGCTATAGCCTCGACGGAGATGCCGACGGCAGGACGGCCAACGGCTTCTTAGGCTATACGGCTTATGACGCTGTGAGATATTTCGAGAATGTAGAGATTCAGCGGCGGGAGGAAAGGTTCGACGATGTGCCTGACATGTACTATGTGCTGTATCGCTACCTGATACAGGTGGACCACTACAAGAACGAGATGACTATAGTGGAAAACTGCCCCGAAGGGACTCCATCAGGCACTGAGGAGCTGATAGCGGTGCTCCACAACAACAATATGGCGCAATATCCCTTCAAGGCCGCCGACGATCTGGAATCGAGCATGAGCGACGCCGACTTCATAGAGGCAGTCAGAAAGTGCGTCGGCCACTCGCTGCGCGGCGATGTGTTTCAGATCGTGCCATCTCGCCGCTTTTCGAGAAGTTTCAGCGGCGATGAGTTCAACGTCTACCGCGCTCTGCGCTGCATCAACCCGTCGCCCTATCTGTTTTATTTCGATTTCGGTAACTTCAAGGTGTTCGGCTCCTCGCCTGAAACACATCTGCGCATCAGCGGGCGGACAGCCTACATCGACCCTATAGCCGGGACATTCCGCCGCACCGGCGACGAAGAGCGTGACCGCCGCCTGGCCGACGAGCTTTTAGCCGATGAAAAAGAGAACGCCGAACACATCATGCTCGTTGATCTCGCCCGCAACGACCTCAGCCGTAGCGGCGGCAAGGTCGAGATAGACTTCCTGAAGCAGATACAATATTACTCCCATGTGATCCACATGGTGTCGCGCGTCAAGGCCGAACTGCCCGAAGGGGTCAACCAATACCGCCTGTTTGCCGACACCTTCCCTGCCGGAACTCTCAGCGGCGCGCCTAAAGTCAGAGCCATGCAGATCATCGACTCGGTCGAACCTCACAGCCGTCTGCTCTACGGAGGCTGCATAGGCTATCTCGGCTTCAACGGCGACATCAACCAGGCCATCACCATCCGCAGCTTCCTCAGCCACGGCGGCCGCCTCTACTCTCAGGCCGGGGCCGGCATAGTGGCCCGCTCCAATCCTGAAAGCGAGCTGCAGGAAACCCGCAACAAGCTCGGCGCGCTCAGCAAGGCCATCACCTATGCTGAGGAATTCGGCAAATGACATCACTTCCATTACCCCCAACCCGGACAATCACCACTGACATGAAACTCCTACTGTTTGACAACTACGACTCATTCACCTACAACATAGCCCACGCCATGCGCGAACTCGGCGTCAATCCTGATGTCAGGCGCAACGACCGCATCACCCTCGACGAGATAGACGCCTATGACAGAATCATCATCTCGCCCGGACCGGGCATTCCCTCCGAAGCCGGACTGCTTCAGGAGATGCTCCGGCGCTACGCCACCGAAAAGCCGATACTCGGAGTCTGCCTCGGCCATCAGGCCATAGGCGAACGCTTCGGCGCACGTCTCCGCAATCTCCCTGAGGTCTATCACGGAGTGCAGACCCCCGCACGGCTTGTCTGTGACGACTATCTTTTTGCCGGAGTGCCCTGCGATTTCGAGGTGGGGCGCTACCACTCCTGGGTGGTAGAGCGCGAGAGCCTGCCGGAAGAGCTTGAGGTCACAGCCGTGAGTCCCGACGGCGAGATCATGGCCATGCGCCACCGCCGGCTTGACGTGCGCGGAGTGCAGTTCCATCCCGAATCAATCCTTACTCCCTACGGGCTGACAATTCTTGAAAACTGGCTCAGACACTGACCGCCCTCCCTCTCTACGCCACAGACAATCTCACCCACCACACAGTTTACCGAAAATGAAAAATCTGCTATATAAAATGTTCGAGCACAAGAACCTCAGCCGCGAAGAAGCCCGCGAGGTGCTGCTCAACATAGCCGACGGCCGCTACAACGATGCCCAGCTGGCCGCCTTCATGACCGTCTTTCTGATGAGAAGCATAACCCTCGACGAGCTCAGCGGCTTCCGCGACGCACTCCTCGAACGCCGCCGGCCGGTTGATCTCGGCGGCGTGAAAGCCATCGACATTGTCGGCACCGGAGGCGACGGCAAAAACACCTTCAACATCTCGACCGCCACCTGCTTCGTGGTGGCCGGTACAGGCCGCAAGGTGGTCAAGCACGGCAACTACGGTGCAAGCTCCGTTTCAGGAGCCAGTAATGTGCTCGAACACCACGGAGTCTGCTTCACTGACAATCAGGACCGCCTGCGCCGCTCGCTCGACGAGTGTGGCGTCAGCTATCTCCACGCTCCGTTTTTCAGCCCCGCGCTCAAGAGCGTGGCCCCGGTCAGAAAGGCGCTTGCCGTGCGCAATTTCTTCAACATGCTCGGCCCGCTGGTCAACCCGACTCTGCCGGAGTATCAGCTGCTCGGTGTCTACAATCTGAAACTCATGCGCCTCTACAACTACATAGCCCAGAAGTCAGGGGTAAAATGCACCATAGTCCACTCGCTTGACGGCTATGACGAAATCTCGCTGACAACGCCCTTCAAAGCGGTCTCAGCCGAGGGAGAGAAAGTCTACACCCCTGAATCGTTAGGCTTCCGGCAGGCCACGGAGCAGGATCTCCGGGGAGGAGATACCATCGGCGATGCCGCGAATATTTTCGATGCCGTGCTTGCCGGAAAGGCTACCGAAGCGCAGGAAAACTGCGTGGTGGCCAATGCTGCATTCGCCATCCGCACCCTTGACCCGGAAGTGGCACTGGAGACAGCCATCGGCGAAGCGCGTGAAAGCATCCGTTCGGGCAGAGCCGCCGAGACGTTCAGAAAATTCGTTGAAATCAACAGCTGACAATAGAAAACAGACAGACAACACAGACATGGCAAACATTCTTGACAGTATAATAGCAAACAAGCGGCGTGAGGTGGAGGCGATGGCCCGTCTCGGAGGCGAGATACCGGCGGCGGTCTCATCCCGGCCGACGGTCTCCATGAAGCAGGCCCTGACCGACAGCCCCACCGGGATAATAGCCGAATTCAAACGCCGCTCCCCGTCGAAAGGGGAGATCCATCCGCTCGCACTTCCCTCCGACGTGATCCCGGCCTATGAAAAGGCCGGGGCCACGGCCTGCTCGGTGCTCACCGACACGGTCTATTTCGGCGGAGCGCTCACCGACCTCGCGCAGGCCCGTTGCCGCGCCTCACTTCCGCTGCTGCGCAAAGATTTCATAGTGGACCGCCGCCAGATAGCCGAAGCACGGTTCTACGGCGCGGATGCCATTCTGCTGATAGCCGCCGCGCTCACTCGCCCTGAGGTCGAAGACCTGACCGGCTATGCCCATTCGCTCGGACTGGAAGTACTGTTCGAGATCCACAACGCCGCCGAGCTTGACAGATTCACTCCGGAGGTAGACATGGTAGGTGTCAACAACCGCGACCTGCGAACCTTCGCCACCGATCCGCAGCTGTCGGCCACAGTGGCCCGCGAACTGCCTGATGGCGTGGTGAAAGTGGCTGAAAGCGGACTGAGCACCATGAATGAAGTCAGGCAGCTGCGCGAAGCCGGATTCCGAGGCTTTCTCATCGGCGAGACCTTCATGCGCAACGCCGACCCCGGAAAAGCCCTGAGCGAGTTTCTTAAAAGCTAAACCTCTAAGAGGTTGTTTAAAAACAAGAGTTAAAATCTGAGTGGTGTATCTTTTAGAT